>WGBF01000298.1 GCA_015494485.1 bacterium
CTCCCCAAAAAGGTGCGGCGCAAAACCATTCCGCCACGTAAAGATCTGGAAATGGAAACCCTGCTGGAAATTATACAGGGCAAACGGTGGATTCACATCCATTCCTACCGGCAGGATGAAATCCTGGCCTTTGTACGGGTAGCCCAGGAACTGGGGCTTTCCGTGGCAGCGTTTCAGCACGTGCTGGAAGGGTACAAGGTCGCGGAAGCCATTAAAGCGCTGGGGGCCGGGGCCTCTACCTTTAGCGATTGGTGGGCCTACAAATTTGAGGTGTACGATGCCATTCCCTACAACGTCGCGTTAATGCATCGGGTAGGGGTGGTGGTTTCCTACAATTCGGACAGCGCCGAACTGGCTCGCCGAATGAATCTGGAAGCGGCCAAAGCCATTAAATACGGGGGTCTTTCCCGGGAAGAGGCTATCCAGTTTGTAACGTTAAATCCCGCCAAACAGTTAAAAATAGATGACCGGGTGGGTTCCCTGGAGGTCGGTAAAGATGCCGATTTTGTCATCTGGAGCGGTGACCCGTTTTCCACTTACACCGTGTGTGAGCAGACCTGGATTGAAGGGAAAAAATATTTTGACCGCGAAGTGGACCGCCAGTGGCGGCAGGCCGTCGCACAGGAACGCAACCGGTTAATTCAAAAATATTTGAAAGTCGCCGCTGTGCAGCAGCCCATGCGTTCACCGTTTCGCAAAAAAGCCCCTCAATATTTTAATCTGGGGGTGGAATAATGAACCGGGTAAAAATGCACCCCGGAAGAAAAAACCGTACGCCAGTTGTTCAGAACACGTGTAAATCGGAGGTAGGAATGAAACACATTACATATTTGACATTCGTTTTAACCATCCTGCTGCTGGTGGGAACGGGCCGGGCTTCGGACCAGATTCCCGCGCCACCACAACAAACGCCCATTGCCTTAACCGGCGGCACCATTCATACGCTGGCCGGGGAAACCGTGGAGAACGGCACGATTTTGTTTGACAAGGGTAAAATTGTGGCAATTGGCACAACGGTGGATGTGCCGGACAACTGTCGGGTGGTAGATGTTACGGGGCTGCATGTGTACCCTGCCCTGATTGCTGCCAACACCGTTATTGGCCTGGTGGAAATTCCGGCAGTACGGGCCACCCGCGATTTTGCGGAAGTCGGGGAGATTAAACCCAATGTTCGGGCGGAAGAAGCCATTAACCCCGACAGTGAGGTGATACCCGTAACCCGCGCCAATGGAATTGGCCTGGCGTTAAGTGTGCCGCAAGGCGGGCTTATTTCCGGAACCTCCGCGCTGATCATGCTGGACGGGTGGACGTGGGAGCAAATGACGTTAAAAGCACCGGTCGGGTTGCACGTGCGCTGGCCCAACATGGCTATTCGTCGGGGGCCCCGCGTGCGGAAATCTCCCGCGGAACAGCAAAGGAAATTGACGAAAAAATCCGGAAAATCCGGCAGGCTTTTGCCGATGCCCGCGCTTACTGGAAAGCCAAACAGGCGGAAAAACAGCGGGGCGTACCCTACCACGATACCGATTCCCGCTGGGAAGCGATGATTCCGGTACTGGAGGGAAAAGTACCCGTTTTTGTTCATGCCAATTCCCTGCGGGAAATTCAGGCTGCGGTGGCCTGGGCTGAGGAAGAAGGAATTCGCATGGTATTGGTGGGCGGTTACGATGCCTGGCGCATGGCAGATGTGTTGAAGGAAAAGAATATTCCGGTTGTCATCGCCGGTGTGCACCGTTTACCACTGCGCCGCTGGGAAGCTTACGATACCCCGTTTACCGTTGCGGCAAAATTGTACAACGCAGGGGTAAAATTTTGCATTGCCACGGAAGGGAGTCCGTTTGGTGCGGCCCATGAACGCAATTTACCTTACCACGCGGCCACGGCTGCTGCGTATGGGCTGCCGGCTGAGGATGCCTTAAAAGCCGTTACCCGCTATGCAGCGGAAATTCTGGGTGTCGCGGATCGGGTGGGCACACTGGAAGTGGGAAAAGATGCAACCCTGATTGTAACCACCGGCGACCCGTTGCAAATCACCACGGAAGTAAAACAGATGTACATTCAGGGGCGGCCGATTGATTTAAGCAACCGTCACACCATGCTGTACCACAAATATGAGGAAAAATACCGGCAAATGGGCATTATTCCTTCGGAAGGTAAAAAGTAAGAGAGTTGATATTGGGTTCCCGCACAGCATTTACCCGTGGCATGCAAGGACGAATGCCACGGGTTTTTATCTGATGGCAATTTTGTTTGCGGTTATCCGGTCTTCTTTTCCAGCAGAGAGTCTATCAGCGCTTCAACGCGCTGAGTGGTGATGGAGTCCCCGGGCAGGCGGGCAAACAATTGGTCGTTGGCGTCTAAAATTAACAATCCGGAATTCCCCAGGCGGTACATGGCTAAATCAATTTTACTGCTTTTGGTGCTGGCGTCTAAAATAACCAGTTTAATGTTGGCCTCACGCTTTTGAACAATGGATTTCAGCTCATTATGAATACGGGCACAGGTAGGGCAGTTGGGTATTTTGTAATACACCAGAGTGAGTTGAGGATGGCTCTTAATTTGCTCTTCCGCATGTTCCTGTTTTTGACTGCAGCCTAAGAATACTATTCCTGTTAAAACGATTAGAATGATTGCCGCTCTCATGGTTTGTCTCCTTTTCCGTTTGAAAACGAATTTCCGTTACTGATAGGCGAATGGTTGTTAATTGGGCATCGTTGTCCACGAACCGCCCCGTGTATCCTCAGGACGCCTCTTCAATTTTATCGAATTCCGGAACGGTGGTGGAGATACGTAACGTGTCCTCCAGAAAGTCGCGCAGGTCATGCATTTGTTTTTCGCTTAGCTTTTGCCCAAACAATGCGCTGATGTAGGCCAGAATGAAAATCACCGCACCAATGGCGCTGAAAATCAAACCAGTGGGTTTCATCCCCAGGCTCCACTGCGCGCCGCCCCACATTAACCCGACAAACACAAGGAAAATGGCAGCTAAATAAAAGCCCATAAACATCATCCACACCACGGGGCGGGGGCCAAACATGCCCTTTATAATGGTTTTGTTACCGTTTTCTTCGCAATCCAGTGTCAGGCGCGGCGACCAGAAATGGCTCTGTTCTTCCGGGATATTAATAATAACGTAATTGCTGGCAATCGTCCCGGTAAACGGAACCCGGGGGTCATTCAATTTATTTTGCAACCGTTCTTTGATTGCGGTAATGGATACCGGCGTTTCTATTTTAAACCGAGGGCGGATTTTTCGTATGTGCATGGTTCATCTCCTGAATTAATGAATTAATGAAGAGCCAAAAATAATCAACAGCAGGAATGTTTTCAAAAAATATTGTTATGGAATGAAAATTTAATTCCCGGGAGAGTTGGGTATTGTTCTGGAATTGACGTATTTTTTCCTATGCGTTGCGTAAAAAATGTGTAAATTCAATTAAAAACAGAGTTTGATGACATGCATGAAGTACGGATAGGCACCTCGGGATACAGTTACGAAGATTGGCGCGGCGTGTTTTATCCCCCGGATTTGCCCAAAGGGGAGATGCTCACCTATTACGCCCAATATTTTAACACGGTGGAAATTAACTCCACATACTATTCCATACCCCACCGGGCGGTATTTTACCACATGGGGAGGAAAACACCCGATGATTTTGATTTTATTGTGAAGGTTCACCAGGAAGTTACTCACATTCGCCAGCAGCCAGCGCAGTCCATGAGCGACCTCATCGAGGCTATTCGTCCCCTGGATGAGATGGCCAAGTTTAGCGGATTCCTGGCGCAGTTTCCCTATTCATTTAAGAACACCCCGGAAAATCGGGACTATTTGGTTCACATTAAGGAATTGTGTGGGGTGTATCCCTTGTTTGTGGAGTTCCGCAACTGGACGTGGAATCAACCGATGGTGGAGGAATTGTTGCGGGAACATGAAATTGGCTACGTGAATGTGGACCAGCCCCGTTTACGGGGGTTGTTACCGCCGCAGGACATTGTGACCACGGATACCGGATATGTCCGCTTCCACGGCCGCAATACGAAAGAATGGTGGAAGGGCACAAATGAAACCCGGTACAATTATTTGTACACGAAGGAAGAGTTAACAGAATGGGTGGGGCGAATTGGCAATATTTTGAAGCGCAGTACCCGGGGATACATCTTTTTTAACAATCACCCGCAGGGAAAGGCGGTTCAAAACGCAACCCTGTTAAAGGAAATATTGAACGACCAACTGACATTTTTTAAAGAATAACACCAATTCCGTTCAGCCGAGACGGCAGACTGCCTGCCAAACTTTCCTGCCCGGTTGAGTGATAAAGCACACCGTATTCTGGTGTGATTTGTAAATAATTAAAAAACAATCGGTTATGGCGCTTATTTTAAAAAATGGCATGCTGTTTGTAATATATGTGGGTGAAAATAAAAAACAAAAAGGAGGTGATCAGCTATGGCATTGGTTCGTTGGTCTCCTACCCGTGAACTGATGAACATCGAAGATGAAATGAATCGTCTGGTAGAACGTTTCTTTGGGCCCAGCTTACTGGAAGAAATGGAAATGACCACGCCGACGGTCTGGAGTCCGCGTGTGGATATTAAAGAAACCAAGGATGAATTCATCGTCACCGCTGAAGTTCCGGGTATGGACAAAAAGAATTTGCATGTTTCCTACAAAGATGGTTTGTTAACCATTGAAGGGGAACGGAAACAGGAAAAAGAAGAAAAGGATGTCAATTATTATCGGGTAGAACGGCATTATGGCAAATTCTGCCGCACCTTCCAGATTCCGGGCGAAGTGAATGAGAAAAAGATTAATGCGGAATACAAGGATGGTATCTTAACGGTTCATCTGCCCAAAACGGAAAAAGCGAAAGCCAAGGAAATCGAAATCAAGGTCTCCTGATTTTGGTTTACACCTCTTGTCATACCAGCCACCCGGAAACGGGTGGCTTTTTTATTTTAACCCAGCCGAAATAATTTTCTTTTGTTTTTAAAAAAAAACGTATTGTGTACCTGAATGAAACGCACGCACTTCACGGGAAACGGTTTAAAATAGTGGTTCAAAATGAAAATTCCCCGAACGCTTTGCCGATTCGATTACAGAAAAATTCATCTGGAATGGGAGTGTCTCTTTTTAGGAAATTCAGAAAAAACACTTTATCACTGCAGCAACTGTAACTAAATTTGCCTTCGTACAATCCTGATGTAAACACAGCAATCATACCCATTTATGGTTCTCGCCAAGGGATAGCGTGGATTTTTACAAGGAATAGCACTCCCGGGGCAGAGTGGATAACGGAAACATAGCAGGGTTATGCCATGTGTTGTCCCCGGATCTTAATTCTGGTAGGTCTATTGTTGCTATTGCCATGCCGCTTAATTGGTAAAAGCGTTACCATTTCCGGTGAGGTGCAGGATGCGCTGACGCATCAACCGTTAGAAGGTGCAGAGGTTTTAGTGTTGCCGGATTCCCTGGGAACCGTTAGTGATGGACAGGGACGATTCCGGTTTACGATGGTATCACCGGGACATTATATCATTCTCGTGCGGTTTATCGGATATGAAGTCTGGAAAAAAGCTGTAGCTGTTACAGAGAAGCTGGATACGCTACATATTAAAATTTACCTGAAACCGGTATCCTACTCCGGGGATGAGGTCATCATTACCGGGTCACCCAATGTGCGACAGGGGAA
>WGBF01000299.1 GCA_015494485.1 bacterium
GGTGACGGCGCTGGAACGGGATGATGTAACGCTCCCGGCAGCCATCCGCCTGGTAATTATTGGAGGCGAACGCGCCATGCCGGAAAAGGTGCGGCAGTGGTACCGTCGGGTTGGAGATAACGTGCGGTTGTTAAACACATACGGCCCCACCGAAACCACCATTGTGGCAACCGCCTGGGAATTAACCGCAGAAAACGTGGCCTTACTGGAAAAAGGCGAGGTGCCCATTGGCAAACCGGTAGGAAATGTTCGGGCTTACGTCCTGGATGCGGGATTAAATCCCGTTCCGCCGGGAATCCCCGGAGAATTGCATATCGGGGGTGCCGGAGTGGCGCGGGGGTATTTAGCCCGCCCAGAATTAACGGCGGAAAAATTTATTCCCGACCCCTTTTCCGAAAAGTCAGGGGCGCGGTTGTACAAATCCGGTGACCTGGTGCGGATATTGCCCGATGGCAATCTGGAATACCTGGGGCGCCTGGATCAGCAGGTGAAAGTGCGTGGATACCGCATTGAGCTGGGCGAAATTGAGCGCCGGTTGAAAAAACATCCCGGCCTTCGGGATGTGGTGGTATGGGTGCCTCCCGCTAAGGATGGGGATAATCGTTTGATTGCCTGGTATGTTCCCAAAAAACCGGACGCTGCACCGTTACCGGATGAGTTGCGACAATTTTTACAAACGCAATTACCGGATTACATGATTCCTGCCCGGTTTGTGAAAATTGAGGACATTCCACTAACGCCTCAGGGGAAGGTAAATTACCGGGCATTGCCGATGCCGGATGATTCAGCCGCTTCCTCCCGGAGCGAGTATGTAGCGCCCCGTACCCCGCTGGAAAAAGCTCTGGTGGCCATGTGGCAACAGGCTATTCCCGAAACGCGCATTGGAATTCGGGACAATTTTTTTGAACTGGGGGGCGATTCCCTGAAAGCAGCAATGTTAATCAACCAGTTGCAGGAAAAATTGGGGGAAGTGGTCTGGGTTGCGGTATTGTTTGACCACCAGACCATTGAGTCGCTTGCTCGCTATCTGGAAGAAACGTATCCGCAGAGCGTGCTGAATTTAGTTCCGGAAGAAGAGCGGGCAGCTGAGGCACAGCGCCTGAAACGCCGTCAGGAACATGCGGTAAAAATCGATGAACAGAAAATCAATGCCTTGCGCGAACACATTCGGCGCGCATCCCATTTGTACAAAAACATTTCCGTGATCCGCCGGGAAGTTCAGCAGAAAAATCCCCCGGCGGTGTTTATCCTTTCCGCACCGCGTTCCGGCTCCACGCTGTTGCGGGTCATGCTGGCGGGAAATCCCCAATTGTTCTCTCCACCGGAACTGGCACTGTTGCAGTTCGAAACGCTGGGAGACCGCAAACGGGCTTTCCTGGGACGCGAAAGCGGCTGGTCCGAAGGGCTATTGCGGGCCATCATGCAAATTCACCAATGCGATTTTGAAGCCGCCAAGCGCATTCTGGAAAAATACGAAAAAGAAGACTGGCCGGTGTTTCGGTTTTACCGCCAGTTGCAGGATTGGCTGGACGGTCGCATGCTGGTGGATAAAACCACCACCTACGCGTTGAATCCGGCTGTGCTGGAGCGGGCTGAACTTTATTTCGATCAGGCCAAATACATTCACCTGGTTCGCAACCCGGCGGCAATGATTCAATCGTATCTGGACAGCAAGCTGGACCAGGTGTTTGGGCATGATTACCCCTTTACACCCCGGGAGAAGGCGGAACTCTTCTGGGTTATTGCCAATCAGAATATTCTTGAATTTTTACAGAACCTGCCAAAAGACCGGCATTTCTTCCTGCGGTACGAAGACCTGGTACGCAATCCGGAAGCGGTAACCAAACAGTTGTGTGATTTTCTGGGCGTCCCGTTTGACCCGGAAATGCTGCACCCCTACAATGATCCGTACCGAAAAATGACCGACGGGGTGCATCCGGAATCGCGCATGGTGGGCGACCCCAAATTTCATCAACATCGGGGAATCGACCCCGCCCTGGCTGAAAAATGGCAGACACTTCCGGAAGGCGATGCGTTGTCTTCTCAAACAGCGACACTGGCTGAAAAATTGGGCTATGATGTTCCGCGCACTGAAGGCAGTGGCCGGAAGGAACGTCACGAACCAATTCGCAAGATTGATCGCAAGGGCCCACTCCCCCTCTCTTTTGCCCAGGAGCGTTTGTGGTTTATTGACCAATTGGCGCCGGGCAGTCCGCAGTACAACATTCCGGGTGCGGTTCGGATTCGCGGCCCACTGGACGTGTCGGTGCTGGAACAAAGCCTGGCGAGGATTGTACAGCGCCACGAGGTCCTGCGCACCACTTTTCATACCGTGGATGGAAAAGCACAACTGACCATCCATCCGGAAATGCCCCTGGCCATTCGCCGGGAAGATTTTACCAACCTGGCCCCCACTCAGCAGGCGAAACGCCTGGAAGAACTGCTAAAAGCGGAAGCCTCCCGTGGGTTTGACCTGAGCACCGGGCCCCTGTTCCGTACCGTTATTGTGAAACTGGGTGAGCAGGAGCATGTGCTGCTGGTGGTTTTTCATCACATCATCTCCGATGGATGGTCGGTGGGTGTGTTTTTGAAGGAACTCACGGCGTTGTATCGGGAAGGAGTCGAAGGAGTTCCGGCTACCTTGCCGGAATTGGAGATACAATATGTGGATTACGCGGCCTGGCAGCGGGAGTGGCTGGCAAGCGGGCACCTGGATGCGCAACTCAATTACTGGCGCCGCCAGCTGGAAGGGATGCCAGAGGTTCTGGAACTGCCCACGGATTTCCCCCGCCCGGCTGCCCTCAGCGGCAAGGGAGCACGGGTAATGTTTACCCTTGATGGGGAGCTGCATGAGAGGATTCACCAGTTGGCCCGGCAGTACCGGAGCACCCCTTATGCCGTTTTGCTGACGGCTTTTGCGGCATTTTTGCACCGGATGAGCGGTCAGGGGGATTTTGGCATCGGCACACCGGTGGCGGGCCGTACCCGCAAGGAACTGGAGCCGCTGATTGGCTTTTTTGTCAACACGCTGGTCATTCGTTCCCGGGTCGATGGCAATC
>WGBF01000300.1 GCA_015494485.1 bacterium
CCGCTACAATCAGTTGCGGGGGTACCATCACGCGGCGGAACATCCCCATTAGTGGGAAGGAAGCACACCGTAAACAAATTGGGGTGAAATGGAAAATATTGTTGAAAAAGAGCCTGCTTTGCCGGGCATAAAAGCCGGGCTTCACTCAAACGCTTTTCCACGTTCGGAAACCTTTTGAAGCCTTTTGCCGTGGAATGAATCGGGCCGCTAAAATATTATTTTTCCTGTCTTGACAAGCCCGACGCAGCGTATTATATTTTGCACGCATTGCGGGAGTAGCTCAGCTGGTAGAGCATAACCTTGCCAAGGTTAGGGTCGCGGGTTCGAGTCCCGTCTCCCGCTCAACGATCATAAGTGCTTGCATCTGGCAAGCACTTTTTTATTCGCCCGGGTGGCGGAATTGGCAGACGCAAGGGACTTAAAATCCCTCGGGCCCTTTAGCCCGTGCCGGTTCGAGTCCGGCCCCGGGCACCCCAAAACGAAAGGCACCCAATCCAGGGTGCCTTTCCGCATTTCAGGAGGAGGGTTGTAGAATGGAGCCAATCGCTTAACGGTTTTCCAGAATTTGCCGCAATTCCCGGCTGAAGGAGTAAAATTCCTTCAGGCTCATCTCCCGTAAGTAGACCAGTCCGCGGGTAGCCCGGATGAGCGGACTGGGATTTTCATTAAACCACTCCCGCCCAATAGCTGTTTTCATCGTCTGGTATTGCTGAACCTGAATGCGCTGGGCCAGTTCGGAGAAGGGCCCGTCGTGTTCGTAACTGGGGAAGGAAGCTTCTTTCTGGGAGAGGAAGGAATTCATAAACGAATTCTGCAAAATGGAGAACATATTTAACGAAACGGGAACAAAGATGTCCGCTTCTGCCGGATGGAAGCGGTACCAGATGTTCCGGTACCCGATAACCTTAATGTCCGAACGGCCGGTTTGTTTTTCGTACAACTTCAGTGCTTCCGCAATGGCCTGAAGGACCTTGTAGTGCGTATCCGGACCGCTGGCTTCCGGGTCCAGGGCAACGGTGACGATGTCCGGCCGCGTTTTTTCCAGCAGTTTTAAAATGGGCTTCACATCCCGTTCCACTGTGGGCTCTTCGGTGAATATGTCACCGGTGTAAAAACCCAGGCGCAGGTGGTGCACGTTCTCACAACTCCATCCAAAGTAACCCCACAAACATTCCGCTTCCCATTCGCGAACCATTCCTTTCAGCTTTTGAATGTAATCAGGGTCTTTTTTGCCGGGATACTGGGTGGTGAAGTAATGGAGCAACTCCGTTACGCGATTTTTCAGATTGGTCAAATCGTATTCTTCAAACACTTCAATTAAATTGCGGAGCATGCGGCGGGCAATGCCTTCGTTTTTCATGTCGTCGCTTTCAGCCGCCACGCCATCCAGATATTGCCACACGTCGCGGTTGCGTCCGATGTGATTTTCCGGGTCAAAGTAGCCCTCTTCCAGCATGGTTTTAAATTCGTCGCTTTCAATGAAGTTGAGCAGATTTTCCATCTGCCACTTCATGAAAAAATTGGTCACGGAGGTAAACCCGCTGGTGAGGGTTACAAAATGATGGGTATTGCTGGCTTCGCGAATGTGCCGCACAAGATATGGCAGGTAAGCCAGCATGATGTCATCATGATGAGGCTCAGTGTGCAGAAATCGTTTGCCTTTCAGCGTAAGGGCTCCCAGCTCCGCTTTTTCAATTAAATGATTGCGGGTGTTTTCCAGAAATTCCTGCAGGTTGCCTTTCATGCGTTCAGCCAGAATAGCCCCCAGGCGGTCCCGTTTTAAATCCCGCAGGTTTACTTCCGTAACCCGCTTTTGATTTTTAGTGGCAACGTCAATCACAATTTTTTCTTTCCAGAATAGGGGTAAATCCCCCTGCATGGCCTTCAAAGTTGCCACCTGGCGCTCAATCAGATGTTTCGCCGCGCCCTGGGTAATAAAGAAGCGCGCGTTGGGCAGTACCTGCAGGGCTGTTCCAGGGTATTTTACGTGCCGCTCCTGCTGAATGGCATCGGCAACCACGGGTGCTTTGGTTTCACCGGCAGCAATAATAATGGCGGTGGTTTCCGGATTGTAGGTAATGGTGCCCAAACCAATAGTGATGACCAGGCGATTGCGGGCAATTTCAATTCCCCCCAGGTCTGTGGCGGCGGCTGCCTGGGTTTCGTAGTTGGTGGCCGTCAGGCGGGTGGTGGAATGGTGGTCGGACCCGCGGATGTTAAAGGCAATGTGGCCGTCCGGTCCAATGCCGCCCAGAAAGAAACCAATACCGCCCATCTTACGAATTTTTTCCTCGTATTCCTGGCACCATTCGTCAATATTTTCCAGAACGGCTTTTTGTTTGGCTTCCAGGCGGGTGGTGGCTTTGCGGTAGCGCAGGGTAATATCCACCTTGTTTTCCGGCCAGATGCTTTCAAGCGTTTCCCCTTCCGGAATGCCAATTTTGGAGGAGTCGATCAGCAGCGCTTTGTCGGGGTCCAGCCCAAAGCCTTCAATGTAGAATTGATTGACGTAAAAATAAAAGCTGTTATGCTGCCAGGGATTGATGGGGTAAAATTCGTCAATCTGAACAAAATACAGGCTGCCCATGTCCGGCTTTTTGGCTGGATCCAGTCCCCATTCGTCCAGCAGTTTCTGGATGCGTTTTTCTTCCCAGTGCTTCAAAATGTATTCCGTCCATTTAATGAAATACTCCGGGGTTTTTCCGGTGGGTAGGGAAATCACGCCGCCCGGATTTTTTTGAACCCATTCCAGAAACCGCAACGCGGTAACTTTACCCAGCGTAGGGAAATTTTCTACCACAATGGTTTTTATTTTCTCCGTCGGAGGATACAGGATGTCAAACTGAGAGTGTTGCAGGGCAATTTCTTCAACCTTGCTTTTTGTTTTGTAATGACGCGGCATACAAACTCCTTTGCATTATTGAATCGTTGAAAATTCGCTATCCCTGCAGGGAATATTCAACTAAAATATTGTTAAAAAATGATACTATTTTGCATTTCGATTAAAACCCGGCAATTTAAAAAATATTTCTCAAATAAATTAAAAATAATTCATCTATTCGGTTTTTCTCTCAAGAACAGGCATAGTTAAAAAAGTATTGATTGGTATTGGATAAATCCGGGCCGTTCTGTAAAATAGCAAATCCGATTAAATGAGGTACTACAGAATGAATAGAATAAAAATCGGGCTGCTGGTGGGCACATTTCTGCTCTTCACCGCAGCATTGGCCGTGGGGAAACCGCTGAGTAACCGCATTGCCAATTACACCATGGACGTGCGCCTGGATGTGAACACCCACATGCTTTATGGGAAGGAAGTCATTCGCTGGATTAATACCACCCCGCATCCGGCGCCGGATTTGCGCTTTCATCTGTATTACAATGCCTGGCAGCACGACCGCACCTCCTGGTTAAGTTCCACCCGGTATGCTGCCCGGGGGCG
>WGBF01000301.1 GCA_015494485.1 bacterium
CCATTATCCGAACGGCAGATTGGTTTGGGGTAGATACGTTACTGCTTTCCCCGGATTGCGTGGATCCGTTTAATCCCAAAGACATTCGCGCCAGTATGGGCTCCATTTTTCACCTTCCGGTGTTTGAAGTGGAAAATCTAGAAAAAACCATCGGTGCCCTGCGAAACAATCACTTCTTTTTACTGGGCGCTTCCTTAACGGCCCAGCGTCCGTTGCATCAGGTTAAACTGAAAAAACCGGTGGCGCTGGTGTTGGGCAGCGAAGCTGAAGGCATTCGGCCGGAAATCCTAAAAAAGCTGGATCTTACCGTTCGCATCTGGAAATTTGGGGAGGCCGAATCCCTGAATGTGGCTGTTGCGGGAGGAATTTTTATGAACCACATTGCCAATCAAATTTTTCCCAAGAGGTTCTAATGGAAGAAAAACAACACCCATTTCCATCCCCCCTGTATATCGGCATTATTATTTTCCTGGGATTTATTTTTAGCCTGGCATCAGCCGGATTGTTATCCATTGTGGCAACCACTACCTTTCCCCAGATAAAAACCAACATTCAGGCCCAGCGGGTTCTGGCCAAACTCATCATTACCCTGGGAGAGCTGAATTTATTTCTGTTTACCCTCCTTTTCCTGTATCGCAAAACAGACAGTTTGCCCCGGTTGTTTCGCCTGAATTTGGTACCGGGCCGCTTTCTGGCGTTGATGGTGCCCTTGGGGTTTGCCCTGGCGATTGCCGGCGATGCACTGGATCGGTTGCTGCAGCTTATTCTGCCCTCCACTGAAATTACCAGCCAGCTGGCTGAAATGCTCAAATCGTCTTCGTTGCCGGAATTGAGCTTGCTCATGTTGGGGAGTGTGGTGGTGGCACCGCTTGTGGAAGAAGTCCTGTTTCGCGGAGCACTTCAACAGGCGTTTGAAAAAACAATTGGTGTCACCAAAGCCGTCATTTATTCCAGCTTACTGTGGGCCATTATCCACGGCATTATGAACTGGGCCATTCAAATTTTCGTGTTGGGCGTGATTATTGGGTACGTCGCCTGGCGGCTGAACAGCACCATTCCTTCCATGATTCTGCACGCCATAAACAATCTGGTGGCGGTTATCTTTTACAACTGGGACATTCAAAATATTTTACCAGCGTATGAATGGCAGAACCAGGTGAACCCTATATACACGATCCTCTCGGTAGGATTTATTGTGTGGAGTATTCGGTGGCTGGATGCAACTTACCGTTCGGCCACTTCATTTACGGAAGAATCCTGATGACGTGGAAACCACTGGTAATCCAGGTGCTGAAAATATTTCTTTAAATTTTCCTCGGCGTTCTTCACCTCTATGGCACGACAATTTTTTAGAATATCGCCAATGGCTTGCGGGGTAACGCGTTCCCGTTCCGCAACTTCCCGGTAGGTCCCCAGATCCAGATAATTCCAGTACAGGCGGTAATGGCGCTCACTCCATTTGGAGCGAATGCCCTGGATTAAAAACAAAACCGTGTTCACGATTAAATCCACATGTTCATCCGGCGTTGCAATGCAGGACCAGCATTTCTTTCGCTTTGCCTGGGTTAAGGCCGCATTTGCCCGGTGAAAGGCTGGCCCGTCCATTTCAATAGGCAGTTTCCCACCCATTTTCAGCACTTCTCCCACCCCAATGCCAAACCGCAATTGTACCGGAAAGGTGATGCGTTCCAGCGCCCGGATAACATCAAAAGCACTCTGTAGGTTGGGCAACAATCCCTGAAACTCATCCCCCTTGGTGATGGTAAAGGGGGCTTCAATTTTATCCTGGAATTCTTCATTAATTTGAATAATGGAAGATTTAATGAATAATTGGGTCTGGTACCGGAATTCATTGTTTAATCGCTTGGATCCCTGCACATCCCCTATAACGACCGTATAAAAGGTTGAATCCATGGCTTACTCCCCACTCCATTGGATTTGGTACCAGCATCGTTCACCGTTTTCCGCATCGCATTCCCGTTCAATTAAGGTTACGGATGGTGCACCAACAAAGCGCACCGCATGTTCCAGAAAACTTTGCATAAACCAACAATACGGCTTGTGAATATCCTGCTCGTAGGAAAAGGACACATCAAATTGGTGGTCCTGTTGGTCTGATTCCTCCACCGTTACTTTTCCAAATCCCCACAGGATGGGATACAGACGTTGATACTGAAATAAAAATTTCCGGGGTTCCCGGCTGCTCACATAATTATAAAAATAACGGTCAACAATTTTGGGCGCTGAATATGCCCCGATTTCGCGGAACAACGGTTCCAACGGTTTGTCAATTACCTGCGGGAGCCGTTCGTCAATTTCCTTTAAAATGGAAAAGGAGTACGAACTGGATGGAAGAACCGGACTGCGCAATATTTCCTGGGTGGGTAATGACAAAGAATGAATAAATTTTTTGAACGCGTCGGCCCCCAGCCGCTCTTCGATAAACTCCAGCCGAAACTGAATTATTAATCCTTTAATATTTTTCATCGTGCTATTATTATTAACAGTGTTCTAATATAGCCTTTCACCCTTCCAAATTCAAGTATATACACTTGAAAATTAATTTTAAAGGAAATTTATTTTATTCAATGACCGGTTCTTTATTGGTTAAAATTTTGCGAATTTTTTTGGTAAGTTCTACAATATGATACGGTTTAGGCAAAAAACCGTCTACTTTAATTTTGCTTTCAAAAATTTCCTTGGACTCGGCGAATCCCGAAGAAATGACCATTTTGATTTGGGAGTTCATCGCGCGCATTTGCTTTACCGTCTCAATACCGTTGAGTCCCGGCATGGCATAATCAATAATGGCAAGGTCAATTTTAGCCCCCTTGTTTACCAGTTCAACTGCCTGTTTTCCACTTTCCGCCAACAGTACTTTATATCCAAAGGATTCCAGAATATCCCGCAGCGATTCCCGAATCATTTCCTCATCATCCACAATCAATAATGTTTCCGTGCCTCTGGGCAACGAAACCGGTTGCATAATTTTCTTCTTTTGAACCTTTCCGTGGTACGGCTTAAAATACAAAATAAACCGTGTACCCTTGTTCTCCTCGGTTTCCACATCGATAAAACCATTGTGGCTTTGAATAATGCCATAAACGACGGAAAGTCCCAATCCCGTTCCTTTTCCAACACTTTTGGTCGTGAAGAAGGGGTCAAAAATTTTGTCCACATGTTCTTTCTTAATTCCTGTTCCGGTGTCCTCTACCACAATTCGCACGTATTTCCCGCGTTTTCCGCCCATTTGGGAGGGCTTAAAGCTGCCAAATTCCGTGATGATTTTCAGTACCCCGCCATCCGGCATGGCATCCCGTGCATTTACGGCTAAATTTACAATGACCTGCGTTAGCCGGGTTTCATCCGCTTGAATCAGAGGAAGATTTTCATCCAGGGATGTTTGAATATCGATGTGTTTTCCCAGGGTGCGTTTTAACATGCGGGCAATGCGGTCCAGCAAATGATTAATTTGAACCGGTTTGAGGTGTACATCCTGATTTCGGGAAAACATCAGCAACTGGCGGGTTAAATCGGCAGCGCGTTCTACTGTGTCCTGAATAATCAAAATGCGCTTTAACAATTCTGGGTCCTGTTTGGCTCGCATGCGCATTAAATCCAGATTGGGGATGATAATTCCCAGAATGTTGTTAAAATCATGGGCAATACCGCCCACCAGCGTACCCAGACTTTCCATTTTCTGGAGTTGCAAAATTTGCTGCTGAGTGGTTTTCAGCTCCTGATAGGCTTTTTCCAGATTTTTGGCTTTTTCCCGAAAGGCCTGCAGGAGGTAAATTTTATCCAGGGTAATGGCAGCCTGATGCACCAGAGTGGTTACAAAATTTAAATCTTCAATGTAAAATACCCCGGTGTTTTCTTTAATGTACAGCACCACTCCAAACTTGTAATCCTTTTCGCTTAAGGGAAGCGCAATAATGGAAACATTTTTAACTTTGTCCAATGCCAGGGCCGAATAATCCGACGTGTGAATCCCATCTTCATTCAGCATGAACGATTCGTTCTTATCAAAACTTTGGTAAATGAACGATTGCGTTTGTGTAATCGATTTAACACTTCGCAGGTAATCGGCCGGGAAACTCATGGAGGGGACCAGTTTTTTGTCTTTGGGATTCCAATAGAACACAATTGCCTTATCGGCATCAATTAACTGGCGGCCCTGGTGGGTTAACACTTTCAATACATCGGCAATGGACTCGGAGCGAATAATTTCTTGGCTAATTTGAATTAACTGATCAAGCTTGCGGGCATTGCGTTTAATTTTTTCATTGGCAATACCCAGTTCCCGCGTTTTCTGGGTTAATTCCCGGTTGTAGCGTTGCAAACGATTCTGGTGCTCAAGAATTTCCCGCTGTGTTTCCAATTTTTCCGTTACATCGATTAAGGCAAAAATGTACCCGCTGGCTCCCTGTTGAAG
>WGBF01000302.1 GCA_015494485.1 bacterium
GGCCGCGGCTGCAGCGGAAGCCCCGGCGGAAACGCCCCAGCCGCAGGCCGCACCGGAACCGCAACCGGAACAACCAGCACAGGCTCCCGCTGCACCGGCTACTCAGGCCACTGCTGGTAGTAACGGCAACGTAGCGGATGTGCTCATGCCACGACTGGGGGAAAGCGTTACGGAAGGAACCATCGTGAAGTGGTGGAAGAAGCCCGGCGAGTTTGTGAAGAAGGATGAAACCCTGCTGGAAGTTTCTACGGATAAAGTGGATACGGAAATTCCCAGCCCCTTTGAAGGGACGCTGGTGGAAATTCTGGCCAATGAAGGCGAGACAGTCCAGGTGGACAGCGTGATTGCCCGCATTCAGACCGGTGGCGAGGTGGCGGCTCAACCCGCGGCGGCTACGACTCCGGCGCAGGAACCGCAACCGCAAGCTCAGGCCCCTGCCACGCCTCAGCCGGCGGCAGCAACAGCTCCCACCGCTAAACCGACCACTGCGGAAAAACCCCGTGGCCGCTTTTATTCCCCGCTGGTGTTGAATATTGCCCGCAAGGAAGGCATTTCCATGCAGGAACTGGAGCAGATTCCCGGTACCGGCTTAAACGGCCGCGTGACCAAGAAGGACATTTTAAATTATCTGGAACAACGCAAGGCAGGTGTGGCCCCTCAACCGGCAGCACAACCGGCCGCTGCCGCTACTCCGCCCTCCGCACAACCGACTACCGCGCCGCAGCCGCAGGCACAACCGGCGGCTCCCGGGTTAAGCGCCGACGAACTGGCAGCCCGCTACCAGGGCAAGCGGGTGGAAGTGGTCCCCATGGACAACATCCGCAAGAAAATTGCCGAACACATGGTGAAAAGCAAAGCCACATCGGCCCATGTGTATTCCGTTTCCGAATGCGATTTTACCAACGTGCTGAATATTGTTAAAAAATACCGGCCCCAGTGGGAAAAAGAAGAAGGCTTCAAACTGACCATTAATCCCTTTATCCTGTATGCTGTAACCAAGGCATTGCTGGATTTCCCCCGCATGAACAGCTCTGTGGACGGCACCAATATCGTCATCAAGCGCTACATCAATCTGGGCATTGCCGTGGCCACGGAACGGGGACTGATTGTGCCGGTATTGAAGAACGCAGAAGAACGGAGTTTCCGTGGCATTGCCCGCGCAGCATACGACCTGGCCATCCGCGCCCGCAACAAACAGTTGAAGCCGGACGATGTGGTGGATTCGACCTTTTCGGTCACCAATTACGGGGTGTTTGGCAATACGTTCGGATTGCCGATTATTAATCAACCCAATGTGGGCATCCTGGGCGTGGGAGCCGTGAAAAAACGCCCGGTGGTTATCGAAACGCCCCAGGGGGACGTCATCGGGATTCGTTCCATTGCCTATTTAACGCTAACCTATGACCACCGCATCATTGACGGCGATTACGGTGGGCAATTTTTACAGCGGGTGGTACAAAATATTGAAAGCATCACCGAAGACATTTTATAGTCAGAAACGAGGAAACCATGAGTGACAGACAACGACGCCCGGAGTGGTTGAAAGTTCGCTTTCAGGTGAATGAAACCTTTGCGGAGCTCAAACAACTGGTCACCGAAACGCGCCTGCACACCGTGTGCGAGGAGGCGCGCTGCCCCAATCAAAGCGAATGCTGGGGGCGGGGGACAGCCACCATCATGATTCTGGGGGATGTGTGCACCCGCTCCTGTGGGTTCTGCGCAGTGAAAACGGGGCGTCCGCCGGTGCTGGATGAGGATGAACCGGAACGAGTAGCCCGGGCGGTGGCAAAAATGGGGTTAAATCACGTGGTGATTACTTCGGTGGACCGCGACGAGCTCCCGGACGGTGGGTCAACTATTTGGGCCCGTACCATCGAAGCCATTCGCAAAGCAGCGCCCGGAACGTCCATTGAGGTGTTAACGCCGGACTTCAAGGGGAAGCGCGAAGATATTGCCCGGGTGATTAACGCCGGCCCGGATATTTTTTCCCACAATATGGAAACGGTAAAACGCCTGCACCGGCGGGTACGGCCACAGGCCAAATATGAACGCTCTCTGTATGTGCTGGAAGTGGGGAAAGAAATGGGCGCAGTGACCAAAACCGGCATCATGGTAGGACTGGGAGAAACCAACGACGAAGTGGTGGAGCTGATGAAAGATGTGCTTGCGGTGGGCGTGGACATCTTCAATGTTGGGCAATACCTGCAACCCACCAAACGCCATTTACCGGTGGAACGATTTGTGACGCCGGCGGAATTCAATGAATTTAAGCGCATCGGGCTGGAGTTGGGCTTCCGGCATGTGGAATCCGGTCCCCTGGTGCGCAGCAGCTACCATGCGGAAGAACAGGTGGCGCAGATGAAGCGCGTCATTTAAGCCTACATCTTATTCCGGGTGAATGCCCCCGGAGGGTTCACCCGGTTGCCATTCATTCTCAATTCCTGAAAATGGACTTATTCCCCGTTTTTTGGTATTCGAATATCCTTCCGAGATTCCCTTAACCGAAAAATGATATGCCCCTCCAACAATACATTGCATTCTGGTCAATTTTTGTCTAAAATGATATGCATTTTGGTCAATAATTGAACAAAATGATGGGTAAGCAATGGATATCCAGACACTGAATGAGTTGCATGTTCTGGCCCTTCGGGATGCGGAGCGGTTTCCGCAAAAACGATTGTTGTTTGCCGACGTAATGGCCCAGCGCGGAAAGCATTTTGTGGGCATCATGGGCCCCCGAGGTGTCGGCAAAACGGTGAACACAGGGGCATCCCAATACAAATAATACCCCTCCCTAAATGTGTTTTTTCTTAACTCTTAAATCTTAATTTCTTAAATCTTAACTTCTTAACCTCTTACCTTCTTAATTCTCTTTAACCCAACGCCTCCGTGGTAGCGTACCACACCCGCTTTACCTGCGGAATGTTTTGAATTTCCTCCAGAAGGGCGGGCGTAATTTCCCCTTCCACATTAAAGATGTTCACGGCTGTGCCGCTTTCTTTCAATCGTCCGGAGGAAACGTGGGCAATGTTGATGCGGTGGTCCGCCAGAATCAGCCCCGTTTTTCCAATAACACCGGGTACGTCTTCGTTCTCAATAATAATCATGGAACCGTTCAAATTGGCATCCACATTGTACTTGTCGAATTCCACCAGGCGGAAAATGCCCTTGGCATACACCGTGCCGGACAGGTGCACCATTTCATTTCCGAAATGAAAATCGCACGCAATGAGGTGGGTGTGGCTGGTTAGGGGATGATCTTTGCGGCTGATTTCAATTTCCACGCCCCGTTCCCGCGCTAGCGGTATGGCGTTTACCGCGTTAATAAATTCCGTGGGCTGGCCGTTGCCGGATGATTTGCGAAAAACGCCCCTTAACAGATGGGACGTAATGGGGTCCACA
>WGBF01000303.1 GCA_015494485.1 bacterium
CATCAGTACCCGCCCCTTAAGCGGCCGAAACTTTGCTGGGGTTAGCGCCGGGGTCGGTATTTTGTGGCGCACCTTTCGCTTCGATTATTCCTATGTCTCCTTTGGGGATTTGGGGGGGCTGAACCGATTTGGGATTACCGGAAGATTCTAACCGCGCCTCTTCCGCGTTCCTCCGGGCGTTCCTTAAGGGAGTGCACCCGGCGTTTCCTCTCTTTCACCTAAAACACCCACACCTGTGTCGCTCTACCAGCGTTTTTTCCAAACCGAATAGGGGATGTGCGATAAATTGCGAATTTTTCTCCTCTTTTAGAGAAGATAGCAGATCAGGAAGGTTCTTGTTCATCCTCAATTCGTAATCTGGCGGACTGAGACATTACCGCCTTATTTTCGAAGGGTCAGAAAAACCACTGCCAGCTGAAAAATGAACACCGGGTGCGTCAGGAATCCGCCCAGCATTACCACATACGAAAACCGGGGATCTACAAAACGGGTGAGCCACATGGCAGCAAATGTAAGTAACAACGAAAGCAACGGTTCCACCGCCAGAACCATTCGCCACCGCACCGAAAACACGCCACTGTGTAAGAACAAAAACCCCACCAGAACAAACACCGCAGCAAGTCCCAGCAAATGATTGTGGGTGGTAATAATCAATTCCCGCAACGGTTTGGCAATCACTATTTCTTCCGCAGTTTCCAGCTCCGATTCCGGTAGTCCACGCAGATTGAGGGCAATGCCCCGGGGAGAAGTCTGCCGGGTTACAAACAGATTAGCAAATCCCACCCCGTAACCAAACAACACCACCGTTAAAAACGCCAGAACCAATCGTCGATAGGCCACGGGCCATTGATGAATCGGGGGAAGTTCGTTCACCGAAGCGCTTCCTTCTGTTGCGTTTTCAAATACCGATACAGTGCCAGCACCTCCCGCACGCGTTTTGTTACGGAACGGGCGCTAATGGTCGCCCCGGAAATATTGCGGATGGTTCGCCGAAACACAATCTCTTTGGGCTGCTTTTTCCCTCGGAACTGGCGACGAAAGGCGCGGTAATCAATTTCACCTCCGTAGGCTTCCCGGTACTCCAGAATATCCACATCCCAGATTTCTTCTGTATCGGGGCGAAAATACACCGCAAAAACAAAATATTCCACTTTTCCTTTAGCTGTGGCAATGAACATTTCCAGTTGTCGTTCCCCCGATACTTTACCCAGGTACACAGCCTGCGTATCCGGCAACAGACGCCGAAATTGGTTGCGGGCGGCGGGGTCTACCGTCAGGGTTTCCCACTGTATGGTTGCGGATTTTCCCGCCACCTCCCGAAGGGATTGGGTCAACACTGATGGAGGGATTCCTTCCGGAGAGAGCTGTGCCCAGCTCCCCCGGAACAATAGTAGTAAAAACATGGCTATCGGTATTATCCGTCGACGCATCATAGCCCCTTAAAAATTGTAACCAACCCCAAGCTGGAACCATTTTTGATTAGTGGCACCGGATTGAAACAGAGTGTAATTGGCTTTAAACACAACCTGGTCGTGCGGAAAGAGCACCACACCAAAACGGTGGTACGTGCGGTTTGCTGCCGGATTGACCTGGCTGCCTGCCGGTACCTGATAATGCAACTTTACCGTTTCAAACATGTAATACGGCAGCAGTCGAATTTCGGACTCCGGGGACAAAAAGTAGAGTATGTTTACCCCGGCTACTATATTCCCGCCGATTGCGGTTTCGCCCACGCCGTTCACACCGCTTAATCCGTTGGCTTCGTTAATGGCCCTGGCATTGCTCAACCGGTCCCACGCCACAGTGCCGGACAAATACACACCGTTGTATTCCCACACCATATCGGCAGAAAGAATACTGAGTGTGGAACCCGTTTTCACCCCATCGGGGCGATTATCCACGCCACCGTAATAGGCGCTGGCCGCCATGCGCAGTCCCCTTAAGGGCATCACGTACGTCAGGCGACCGGTAACGGCGGGGCTGGTAAACAGGGCATTTCCGTTTCCTTCCTCTCCGCCTTCCAGTTTTCCGGCGCCCTGCCGGCCGTTGCGAATAAAGCCCGTGGCAGAAAACTCTTGAGAATTCATCCCGGCTATCAGGTACAGATCATATTGAAGCCCTTCCGCCAGGATGCCGCTTAAGCCAAGCCCCACTTCCCGCCATGTGGATGGAACCAGGTAGGTGTCCACAGCCGGCCGATCATTCGGAAAAAAATAGGTCGGCTCGTGGTACAAATTCACCCGGCTGGTGGGGACCAAAAGCAACCCGCTCCGCAGTGCAATTCGGGAAGAGAACTTCCATTCGACATACGCCTGTTCCAGTGCCAGCTCGGTACCGTGTTCATATTCCAGCTCAGAGCGAAAGGCCAGTTTGTCGTTAAACGCGTAGCCAAGATACAAAATAAACCGGCGATATTCTGCGGACCGTTCGCCGTTTTGACTGGTCATAATAATTTCACCATACCCGCCGACAAAGGAACCTTCCCGCGTATGGGGCGGATCGGCAAACACCATCCCAACCAAAACAAAAATCATTAAACCGATATATGCGCGCTGAATCATCCGTTCATTCCTTTTTTTTCTTGCGCCCAAAGTATAATTCCGGCGGCTTTCCTTTTTCAAGCCGGGAGAAAAACAAGAATTAATATTGGTTTGTAAACTGTTTTAACTCATAAACATTCTTTAGTCCAGTAGAGCTGGCCCTGAAACGTTTTTATAGCCAATGGTAAGTTTTGTCGCATTTCTTTTTCGCACAACATTGATATGTTTCGAAAAAAGGCCGGGGGTCTATTGTATCTTATGATTATTTTCTGCATATTCTAAATATCCACATAAATATAAGGAGGAAGGCCATGCAAAAGAATGTGGGAAAGGTTGACCAAATCATCCGCATCATTCTGGGATTGGCGCTGATTATCTGGGGATTTGTTGCCCACAAC
>WGBF01000304.1 GCA_015494485.1 bacterium
AAAATCCGGAGCGCGCTCTGGAAGAAAAAGTGCGGGAAGAATTAAAAATTGGGGAAGCCCACACCACCCCCCTGAAAGAAGGAATAATCACCGGTGTGGCTACCGCATTCGGGGCGTTCATTCCCGTAGCACCGTTTATGGTTCTGGAAGGGGAGCTTGCGGTTTGGGTATCCTTTGTAATCTCCATGTTGTCCCACTTCGTCGTGGGTGCAGCCCGCAGCTTCTTCACTGGACGCGGCATGTTTCGGAGTGGCCTGGACATGTTCCTGGTGGGACTGGGAATTGCCATTGTGGGATACTATGTTGGCGATTGGCTGGTAACAATCTTGCGCTAAACGCCTGTTTTTTTCTCTTTTGGTTTGAACAAATCTGCCGGGAGAATTGCTAAGGCCAAGCACCGATTCTCCCTTTATGGTCAACCTCCGCCTTTTATCCCCCGTTGATTTTTCATTTTTTCTTTTCTTTACCGTCCAAAACATCGTAATTTTCGACTGATTAGTCGAATTTGGAACAGGTAGTTGAACATGAAATCGTCCATACTCCAGGAACGTAAAAGCCGGGAAAAACAGGCCCGCATCCAGACCATCCTGGCAGCAGCATTAAAGGTATTCAGTTCGCAAGGTTACCACGGCACCAGCATGGATGCGGTAGCCGAAGCAGCCGAACTGGGCAAAGCTACGCTGTATTATTACTTCAAAAGCAAGGACGAATTGTTATTAGCGATTCTGGAAAATGGCGTTCATGAATTTTTTGCCCGTCTGGAAGAACGCTGGAAGGGGCTAACTGATCCCATCGAAAAGCTGGAAACCATTCCCTACGTGGGTGCGGATTTCTTTTATCGCCATCCGGATTATTTCAAGCTCTATCATTACCTTACGGCCCATCCGGTGCTCCGGAAACGGGCGTTCAACCGGCTGCATCCCTTAATCGCCGAAAAAGTGCAACGGGTACAACAATTATTTACCCAGGCCATTGGGGAAAAACGGATTGAACCGCTCCCGGTTGAGGAATTGACGGAAATTTTCGGTTCCCTGGTCATGGGGATGGGATTGTTTACCCATCCACCGGTAACGCGGAAAAGCTTACACCGCAAAGCCCAATTGATTTTGCACATTTTTCTGAATGGAATTCGTAAACAGAGTGAATAAGGAGAAAACAAGATGTGGTTAACCCAATGGGTTGTAAAGCATGCCAAATTGGTCGTTTTCATTACCCTTTTGGTCACGCTGTTTTTTGGTTATCAGGCAAAAAATTTACAACGCGACCCGGATATTACCGCGTCGCTACCGCAGAACATTCCGGCCAAAAAGCTGTACGACCGCATGAGTGACATCTTCCCCAGCCGCGATTTTGTCCTCATTGCGGTGGAAAGCGATTCGTTGTTTTCGCCCACCGTCCTTACAGCGATTTACACCCTTACCCAATCTTTGCAGGACTTACCCGATGTGTATTCCGTCATGAGCCCCACCAACATAAAAATCATTCGGGGAACGGAAGAGGGTCTGGACATTCGGGATGCCCTGCCCCATCCCCCGAAAACCATGGCGGACGTACAGGCATTTAAAAATGCCCTCTTTACCAGCGATATGCCGGTGGAACTGATCATTTCCAAAGACCGACGCATGGCGGGAATTATGGTGTTCCTGAAAAATGTAGTCCGCCCGGAAGAAGGGGCAAAAGAAATCATGGATTTTGTAAACCGCCAATCGTTGCCGTTTACTATTTACATTACCGGAAAACCGGTACTAACCTATTATCTGGGTCGGGGGATGGCCAAAGATTTTGGCATGCTTTTCTCTCTGGTTATCCTACTCATTATTCTCATTTTGTTCATCTCTTTCCGAAACGCTCGTGGCGTACTTATCCCGCTGGGAGTGGTGATTTTCAGCGTACTGGTAACACTGGGCTTTATGGTGCTGGTGGGGGCAAAGTTAACCCATTCCACCAACATGCTGCCCATATTGCTGTCCTCCATTGCCGTAGCCGATGGCATTCACATTCTGAACCGCTACTTTGAACGCGCCCGCACCAATGGCACCCCCCAATCCACTGTCATAAATGTCATGAAAGAACTGAACGCACCGGTAGCCGTCACCTCCATTACTACCGCATTTGGCTTTCTGGCATTGAACACCTCCAGGGTCACTTCGGTGGGCGACCTGGGACGGTTCACCGCCTTTGGGGTTATGGTCGCTATGGTATTTTCTCTCACCTTTATACCAGCGGTGCTTACCCTACTTCCCATTCCCAAGCGCATTCGCACCCGCAAAGAATCGCAGTTGCGTAACAAACTGGCCGTTCGGTATGCCAATTTTCTCATTGAACACCGGGGGTTAACCGGTATTGCCCTACTGGTATTAATTGTTTTTCTGGCGTTTGGGTTTACCCGCATCCGTCTGGAAAACAACACCATTGAAAACTTCCCCAAATCCCATCCGGCCCGTATCGCATTTGAAAAAGTGAACCAGGAATTTGCAGGTACCACCTTTCTAACGGCATTGGTTGAAACCGATAGCGCGGGTGGCATAAAAGAACCGCGGGTGTTGCAGGAAATGGATTCCCTAGAAACGTTTTTGCAACGCCAACCGCACGTAGGAACCACCCTCTCCCTGGTGGATTTTGTCAAACGAATGAACAAAGCCCTGCACGGGGACAGTGCTCAATATTACCGCGTTCCACCGGAACAGGTTATTGTTCACAGTACCGAATGGGTAGAAAAAAACGGGCAATGGGTGGAAGTCCCGGTAACGGACACCATTCCGGGGCGCGTGTTGGTTGCCCAATACCTGCAATTGTACGAAATGTCCGCCAAGCCGGAGGACCTGGCCAATCTGGTCAATTACAATTACCAGATTGCACGCATTAATGCCTTTCTGGACACGGAATCCTCCCAGGCCCTGCGAACCCTTGACCAGAAAACCCGGCAATATATTGCATCTCACGTAAACCATGCCAACGTGGCGTTAACGGGAACTTCGGAATTGTTTCTGGCCATTAATGACCTGGTGGTAAAGGGGCAATTCTACAGCATTATTGCTTCCTTAATTCTGGTTACCCTGGTAACAGCTATTAGTTTCCGCTCCCTGCGGATTGGGTTACTGAATGCCATTCCCTTATTTTTTGCCATGTGGTTTAATTTTGGCTTCATGGGCTGGGCAGGTATTCCCCTGAATATCGTTACCATGTTAACCTCTTCGATTGCCATTGGGGTAGGTGTGGATTACGCGGTGCATTTCATCCACCGGTATCAAATCGATTTAAAAGATTTTAATTACGAAGAAAGTCTCCGGGGCACCATGGTGGAAGCAGGTATCCCCATTGTGTTGAATGCCCTGACGGTGGGACTGGGATTTGCTGTTATGTTGTTTTCGGTTTTTCTGGGTGTGCGGCACATGGCACTGCTTATTTCCTTAGCCATGTTTACCACCTGTTTCGGTGCCATTACCATTTTACCGGTCCTGTTCTTAACCCTGAAACCCCGTTTCCTGAAAAAAGAAAATCAGTAAGGAGGCCATACTATGAAGTCAAATTCCGTGTTGCGGGTTGTTGTTTCGGGTTTACTGGCTATAGGGTTTCTCATAACCAGTCAACCGGTTCACGCTCAAACCGGGCGGGAAATCATGCAAAAAGCCCTGCATAAAACCAGCTGGCAAACCATGCAGGGGGATGTCACCCTTATTTTGACCAATGCCCGCGGAGAACAACGCATTCGGAAAATAAAAATGTTCAGCCGGAAGCGGACGGAAGATGAAAACGACATGTTAATGCGTTTTGTTGCCCCTCCGGACGTACGCGGCACCGCGTTTTTAATCATTGAACATGCCAAAGGCGAAGACGAACGCTACCTCTACCTGCCGGCATTGCGCCGGGTAAAACGCATTGCTTCCTCCGGAAAGGGCGGAAATTTTATGTCATCGGATTTCACATATTATGACATTGGGCGCCCAAAACTGGATGACTGGACCTACAAGCGCCTGGCAGATACCACCATTGCGGGGCATTTGTGCTATCAACTGGAATGTTTACCGGCAACCCCACAAATCGCCCGGGATACCGGTTACAACAAAATCATCCGGTGGATTCGTCAGGACATTCTGGTGACCATCCAATCCCATTATTTCGATCGGGGCAATCGCTTGTGGAAAGTGCTCACTGTACCGGGGGTGCAGAAAATTAATGATGTCTGGTTCCAGACGGACATGATTATGAAGGACATTCAGATAAACCACCAAAGCGAAATGAAGTTCGAAAACATTCAGGTCAACGTCAAATTGCCGCCGCAGTTTTTCTCCGTGCGGTACCTGCAACGCATGCGGTAACAGACAACTTGAATTGTAAGGAAGAAGTAAAATCGATGAGGCGTACAATGAAAACCCGTTTTTTTAGCGCCATACTTATGTTCTGCCTGGTTCATTTTACACAACCACTGTTTGCTCAGCTTTCCATCGGAGGGTATTTAAAAGGCTTTGCCTACCCGAACCTGAATGCTCCCCATTCATTCGACCGGCTGGGTACACGCCTGCAGTTGACCTTTTCCCGCAGTTACGGGGAGCGCGCAGCCCTCTTTGCCGCCCTGGATTTCAATTATGACGTAAACGAAAGCCGCAACGCCGCCTGGCAGTTTCGCGGAAGCGGTTTGTCCATTTATCCCGTGGAAGCCTATCTGGATCTGTATTTTTCCTGGCTGGACATCCGCCTGGGTAAACAATTCATTTTCTGGGGGACAACCGACTGGATCAATCCCACGGACAATATTAATCCCTGGGATTACCTCAACATCTCCTCGGAAATCGAAGACTATCGGATTCCCATCTGGGCTGCCAGGGCCAATGTGTACTGGGGGGCATGGACACTGGAGCTGGTGTGGGCACCGGAATTTCAACCCCACCGGATTTCAGACCCACCCAATTTCAGTATTCAAACCAGCCCACCACCATTGCAGGCGGACAATGCTCAGGTAGGTGCGCGGATTTCCTCACAACTGTGGAATGTGAACTATTCCCTTAGTTATTTTAAGGGATTTGATAAATGGCCCACCTATGTTCCCGTAGTATCTATCGATCTCTATCCCCCGGGTCTTTTGAAGGAATATTTACCCATTACCTATGTGGGCGCTGATTTTGTGACCACATTTGGTAAGTGGGCGTTAAAAGGGGAAGGAGCATATGCTTTGACTCAGGACCGGGATGGGACAGACCCAAGCATCCGCAACCCCCAACTCCAGTACGTTCTGGGCATTGATTTTTACGCCACTGATCGGCTTACCCTGAACGGGCAGTTTGTTCAGACCCGCCGGTTTAAGTACAACCGGTTTCAGGAAGTCGCCATTGCTCAAATGATGGGCCGGGATCCCCGCAGTATTCCGTTTGGGGTGGAAAATTCCGCTTCTGCACGGCTTCAATGGACACCCATGGACTTCTTTACGGTGCAATTGATTACGGTGTACAATTTCCGAAATCGGGATTATTTTCTGTTGCCTATACTACATTACCAGTTAACCGATGGGGTCGCCATTTATGGCGGTGCCACCTTTTTTGAAGGTCCCGAGTACAGCATTTTCGGGCAAAGCAAGCCTTATTCCCGTGCATTTGCAGAGGTGAAGTATTCGTTTTAATAAAATAATTACCGGATGGTTGAATCTATTTGTCGTGCAAAGGGAAACTAAATTTTACTTTGTCCCATTCAATAATTGCACTTATTTTTTATTATTTTTACATTAAAACGAATTTAAAAAGACAAAATTTTACACCAGGTTATAGAACTGAAAGAATTATGAACTTTGATTACAAAAAACGAATCGTTCGCGACCCAAATATTTGTGGTGGGCAACCTGTTATAAAAGGCACACGTATCTTACTTCGAACGATTTTAGCCAGTTTAGCGGAAGGGGATACCATTGACCAAATATTAAAAGACTTTCCTTCTTTAACAGAAGAGGACATTCGGGCAGTCATTGCATTTGCAGCTGCATCTTCGGAAGAAGATTTACCTATCCCTGAACTTCCGGATATTAAATAAACTCTCCAGATGAAATTTAAGTTAGATGAAAACATCCCTATTACTGTAAAGGAAATATTAAATTCATTTGGCTACAATACTCGAGCGGTTATTGACCAAAATCTTCAAGGAAAAAGCGATACTGAATTGTGGGAAGCGGTTCTAAATGAAGACCGTATACTGATTACTCAAGACCTTGACTTTGCTTATATTTAAACATTTTAAAAGCTTATGGGAACGATTCTTGAAATTTAATGTTTGATGGATAC
>WGBF01000305.1 GCA_015494485.1 bacterium
GAACAATTTAATATGAGAATACTTCCATATTTTCTCAAATTCGAATCGGCGTGTTCATAGGTAAGATATTAAAACAAACGTAATACCACAACGGGAAGGCGTTCCCGCCCCCATTCCTGGTCAATATTGCGGTTTTCTCCATCCAAGCCCGGCTTTGATTTGCGCTATATTGTGAATCACAGCAAGTAATGATTCATTTCAAAATCGGAGGGTGCATGTGCGAATTTCCCCCAGAGAATCACCACAGGCGGCGGTTCCTCCACCAAACAACACATGGTGACGCGTACCCGTAAGAATTTTCCCGGATGAAATGTTTTGTCGGATTAGGGTGTGCCTTTTTCATATTGGTGAAGAACTTCCGCAATCGTTACCGTGTAGTGGCGATACCAGAATGCCCTTCCCATTTGTTGCGCTTTTTGATGAAGGGAATCCGCTTTCCAGGCGTTAACGTCCTCCAGAGAATGCCAGTACGATACGGCAATTTCTTTACCGCCCTCCGTTACGGATTCGAAACGGAGGCACCGGTATTTTTCGGTAGCCAATTGGCGTAACTGTTTGGCCAGGTGCTGATATTCGTCATCCAGGGAACGGATTTCTGCTTCAAATATCACGACAATCATTGCGTTTCGGTATTGAACCCCTTTTCTTTGGTTGGATTTTGATTGTAAGCATTGCTGCCCCCTGGCGGAATGGTCAAATAATTCCACGCATCGCCCTGAAAATGTTTGGCCAGAAAAAGGACCTGCCCCACATGGTAGCTAAAATGGGCCAGTGACCGGGCCAGTGCTTCTTCCACCGTGAAGGAAACACCCCGGATGGTAATGTTGCGTTTCATATCCGATTCCTTCAGGGAAAAAGCATTTTGTACCAACACATTCCAGCCTTCTTCCCACATGTTCATAATTTGATTTCGGGACAGCCCTTCCACAGAAAACTCACCTTCCCGGTCCCGCCAGGGTTTTTCTCCGTCGGTGGTTAAAAAATCCGTAAACCGGGATTTAAAATTCCCGGCCAGATGTTTAATGATTATAGCAATGCTGTTGTCCTCAGGTCCCAGAGTGGTAAAAAAATCCTCATCACTCACCTGAGCTACTGCTTTATTCAATAAATCGTGATAGCGCTTGTATTCGATTACAAAAACATTCATGGCGTGCTCCTTTTCGTTTTTCGTAAAAATAAGGGCACATGGGTGCTAAAAATAATAATGAATTAATTCACACGGCAGGCATTATGGTGCGGTGCGATGCAGGAAAATGCAAACCTCCCTTTTCCCCTGAAACTGCTGTTTTACAGGACAACAGGACTGGAATGGATTTAACAGACGGTGCTATTTCAACCGGGGAGTATTATTTCCCGTTCCCCTGAAACTGAATCGCCGGTGGACGCCAGTTTTTGGGTGCGTTCAGAATCCCAAATTCATAACTCACCACTTCCAGACGTACAGGGCGAATACGAATTAACACATAGTCATCCCCCCGCCAGCGGTCCTTGTAAAAATTAACCCAATCCTCCTTCCAATGCTGTGCTTTTAATTCCGGGTCATTCACCAATTCAGCCACGCCAATGAGGGTAACATAACTCACTCCGTTGGGATCCCAGTAAAAAAGGGTCACTTTGGGATTGCGGCGAATCTGTTCGACTTTACGGGTTAGCGGATTGGTGGCTACCCACACGGTCATCTGGCTGTCCGGGGCAAACGGGTCCACAATCCGCGCCTGCGGGAATCCATCCGTGCCATTGGTAATAAATGCCGCGTATCGCACACGGGTCATAATAGACCGGGCCGCTTCGATGATTTTAGCACTGTCCGGTGGAACCACCGTTTGGGTAACACCATTCAACGTCCAAACACAGATAAATATTACAGCGAATACAGATATTCGATGCATGGGTATCCCCTCTTCCTTTGGCGGTAAATTATGACTTGCCAAATCCGTTTCCAACCATCAGATGAGAAACTCGTTGGAGGTTATCTCAGTTTTTCCAATTCTTCACCACTACAAAAATGCATTGCATTTTTTGCTTTCTAAACTTATTTTTAGGGCAACCTAAAAATTAAACTTGGTATGTTAAAATCAATAGAAGATTATTTAAAAAACATTTACGAACTCCAGGAACATTTTGAACGGGTTACCACCAATCAACTGGCCGAAAAAATGGGCATCACGCCTGCCTCTGCCACCGGTATGATTAAAAAATTAGCCGCGATGAATCTGGTAAAATACCGCCCGTACCAGGGGGTGGAACTCACCGACGCCGGGCGTTTGATGGCCCTTGAGGTTATTCGGCATCATCGGTTAATAGAACTGTTTTTGGCCAAAGCCCTTGGTGTACCCTGGGACCGGGTTCACGATGAAGCGGAAAAATGGGAGCATGTTCTCTCGGAGGATATTGAGGAACGCATCGACCGGTTTCTGGGCTCTCCCCGGTGGGACCCCCACGGGGCACCAATCCCGGACAAAGCGGGTAATATTGAACAGCGCCCGCGGGTTCGCTTATGTGATATAACCCACCCCCAGGCTGTCCGGGTGCTGGAAGTTAGCGACCACGATCCGGAACTTCTCCGGTATCTCGGTAAATTGAATATTTACCCCCAAACGGACTTAACCATTCTTTCCATTGAACCGTTTGACAAATCCATGACGGTTCGCCATCAACAATCCACGCATACCTTGAGTGCGCTGGTAACCTCGTATATCTGGGTACTTCCGGAAGAACACATGAAGAAAGGGCAGGCCAATGCGGTTTAATACATTAATTCTGGGCATTCTGGTTATTTTTTCTCCACTGTTTGCTGCACCGGATGAGGTTCCCGACGATTCCCTTACAATTACTCCCGGTCGCCCGACGTTTAGTATGACCCCGTTGGCTGTCCCGAAGGGTAAATTTATTCTGGAAATGGGTTACACCTTTCAACGGGTGGAAGGGGTCTCCCAGAATGTTATTGGTGAAGTCCTCCTTCGCTACGGCCTGATGAAGAATCTGGAATTTCGTTTAATTGGTAATTCATACATGGTGGAGCTGGTCTCCGGTAGTCGTTTGGCGGAAGGATTCCAGGATCCCGGAATTGGATTGAAATACACCCTGCGGCGTTCCAGCTACCGGGAATTTAACCTGCTGGACCCATCCATCGGTATTCACCTTTTTTCCACAATCCCCGTTGGTGATGAGGTGTACACCAGCGGCCGCTTCCAGCCCGGTGCCATGCTAACGTTTGAATTTCCGTTATCGGGCTCAACCAATCTGGTTGTTGAAGGTGTTTACTTGAAACAATACATCAATGAAGAACCAACCAGCGAAAAAGATTTTGCGATCCACATCAACACGGCGTTTTCCGGTGCTGTAGGGGCATTTGTGGAATATTACCGGTTAATTCCCGAACAATCGCCCATTATTCATCAATATGTTCAGGGCGGGGTAGTATTTACGTTTAATCGCATGGCAACGCTGGACTTTCGTCTGGGAACTGGGTTGGGCGCCTCCATGGGTGATTTTCTGTTTGGAGCTGGCGGCGCCATCATGTTTTAGGTATTGGAACGATGAAAAACACAGGCTTCATTATATTTACAGCGGTGTTATTGATTGTCATTGGATGTCGGGTAGATTCCCGGCAAGCCAACCGGTATCGTGCGCCGGAACAGGAAACCGTTCGCATTGTCACCACCACCAACATCATCGCCGATGTCGTCCGGAATATTGGGGGGAAGGAAGTCACCGTGGTCTCGTTAATGGGACCGGGTGTGGATCCCCACCTCTACAAGGCCCGGGAAGGCGATATCCGCCGCATGAGTACGGCCAACATCATTTTTTACAACGGGCTGCATCTGGAAGGCAAAATGGTGGATGTGCTGGAGGGCATGCGCCGGTTTACCCGAACCGTTCCCATTGGCGAAGCCATTCCGGATTCGCTGTTGATTTTTCCGGAACAGTTTGAAGGCAATCCCGACCCCCACGTGTGGTTTGACGTCCACATGTGGAAATATGCCGTTCGGCGCATTGCCCGGGAATTGCAGGACTACGACACGCTTCATGCTGCTTATTATGAACAAAATGTACAACAGTATCTGGCGGCACTGGATTCCCTGGCCCGTTACATTCGCCGGCGGGCTGCCGAACTGCCACCAGAACGCCGTATTATTATTACTGCACATGATGCCTTTAACTATTTTGGGCGGGCATACGGATTCCAGATTTATGGCTTACAGGGAATAAGTACTGCTTCAGAAGCCGGGGCACGGGATGTTATCCGGCTGGCGCGGTTAATCGTTACCCATCGCATTCCGGCAATTTTTGTGGAAACATCCGTGTCCCCCCGCAACATCGAAGCCTTAAAAGCGGCGGTGGAAGCGCAGGGGTTTGCCGTACGGATTGGTGGCTCTTTGTATTCGGACTCCCTGGGAGAGCCCGGTACACTGGAAGGCACCTATATCGGCATGGTTCGCCACAATAT
>WGBF01000306.1 GCA_015494485.1 bacterium
ACCAACCGGACATTGACCTGGAACGCCTGGAAGTTACCCCGAATCTGCAATTCTCCACCTCCTACGAAATTCGCCTGCCGCTCCGGTGGATTGCCATTTTGTACGGAAAAATCAAAGCCAGCCTGGCAGCCACCTCCGGGGTACACAGCGGTGAAGATGTTATCAAACTGGTCATGGCCGGTGCCGATGCCACCATGATGACCTCAGCTGTATTAGAACACGGGCCCTACGCCTTTGAAAAAGTCCTGAAAGGCATGACCCGCTGGATGGAAGAGCACGAATACGAATCGGTTTCCCAGATGAAAGGCAGCATGAGCTACCAGAATGTGGCCGAACCGGCAGCCTACGAACGGGCCAACTACATCCGCATGCTTCAGAGTTACCGGTTTTAATAGCAGCCCCTGGATGAGCTTGCAGAACCCATTAAAAGCTGTCCCGTAAAGGGGCAGCTTTTTTATTTCCAACATCGACCCGGATAAACGCCTGCTATCGAAGTCCACTCGGAGTATTTTGATTCACGTTCGGGGATTCGCCTTTCTCTATCCCGCAACTCCTACTCCGGGCCCCTGGTGCACGCCGGATGCTGAGCATTCGGGAACCGGCGTCAGAAGCGTCAGCGTGTTACCGCCAATTCGGAAAAGGGAACGGTAATACCCATTCAAACGGAATTTTTGATTTCATTGCCATCCAAAATCAGCGTAAATTGGTAGCGCGGCGTACCGCAGCACGCCGGGAGTCCCGGATTGTCCAAAGGGGAAAGTTCTGCACCCTGCACGCCGCATTAGTAACAAAACAAGATGAAATGACAACAGAACTGACAATGACCAAGCCATCCGCCACAGGCAGGCCCGCAGTCTTTCTGGACCGGGACGGCACCCTCATTCGGGAAGTAGGGTACTTAAGTCGCCCCGAACAGGTGGAATTGCTCCCCGGCGCCATTGAAGGCCTGCAACAACTTCAACAATGTGGGTATGCTCTGGTTATCGTCAGCAATCAGAGCGGCGTGGCGCGGGGCTATTTTCCGGAATCAGCAGTGCATGCCGTTCATCACCATTTACTTGACCTGCTGGAATCCCGGGGGATTCACATTACAGGCATGTATTATTGCCCCCACCACCCCGAAGGTTCTGTTAAAAAATATCGCAAACCATGCCGGTGCCGAAAACCGGAGCCCGGCATGGTGGAACAGGCGGTTCGGGACCTGGCCCTGGATTTGAGCCGTTCGGTGATCATTGGGGACAAAGCATCGGACATCGAACTGGGAAAACGACTGAATATAAAAACCGTGCTGGTACTGACTGGCTACGGTAAGGAAACATTGCGCAAAATGACCCGTGAACACGCCAAACCCGACTACGTCTGCCACACCCTGGCCGAAGCAGCCCAATGGATCTGTTCCGAAACGGACAGGGATTAACACTGCCCCCACCGACTTTTCCGGTTTGACCGCATTTCCAGTGAAATCCTTAATTCAGTCATGTGATACCCGACAGCACCGGTTTGCTGCTGCAGTTTATTCGGCAGATTTACAATGACTGCAGGGTTTATCCGGCAGTAACACCCACCAAATGTTTCGGCCCACCGGGATTTCGTTCATTTAATTATGTGCTCAAATTCTGCAAGAAAGAGGCCTGATAAAAATCTTGACAGTATAAAATCTCACTGGTTATATTGGTGTTTCTAAATTTCTACCATCCAAAGAAAAAGGAGGTGTGGTCTTGAAAACGTTTAAAGCAGAACACATTCGGAACGTGGGCATGGCGGGTCACAGTGGATCCGGTAAAACGTCACTGGCCGAAGCCCTGCTGTACCATATGGGTGTCACAACGCGAATCGGCCGCGTGGATCAGGGAAATACCATTAGCGATTACAACGCCGACGAAATTGAACGGCAAATTTCTATTAATACCTCTTTGCTGCATGGTGAATGGCAGGATACCAAAATTAATCTGCTGGATACACCGGGGTTTAGTGACTTTTTTGGCGATGTGGTAAGCGCCATGCGGGCGGCGGATATCATGATGATCGTTGTTTCGGCCGCTTCCGGGATTGAAGTGGGAACGGAACGCGTGCGGGAACTGGCGGACAAATACGAAATGCCCCGCTTTTACGTCATTAATAAACTGGATCGTGAAAACGTTGACTTTGACGCCATTTACAACGACTTACGGGATCGGTTTGGTAAAAAAATTACCCTTCTTCAATTCCCGGTGGAAACCGGCCCCAATTTCCACCAGATTGTGGACGTTCTGAAAAACAAAATGATTTCCTACGCGCTGGACGGCTCCGGCAAAATGGAAGAAGCCGATGTGCCCGATCACCTCAAAGCACGGGTTGAAGAGCTTCACAATAACCTGGTGGAAGCAGTGGCCGAAAGCGATGATGAACTGCTGGAAAAGTATTTTGAAGAAGGGGATCTGGATATTCCCACCTTAATGAAGGGATTTGAGAAAGCTATTTTGAACCGCCAGGTAGTGCCGGTTTTGTGTGCATCGGCCACGCAAAATATTGGCATCCAGAGCCTGTTGAACTTTATGGTGAATTATCTGCCCAATCCCACCGAATTTCCGCCCATTGAATCCGTGGACGGAAAAACCCGCCAACGATCAGCGGACGAACCTTTGACGTCGCTGGTATTTAAAACCGTTTCCGAACCGCACGTGGGTGAGCTTTCCTACATTCGTATTTTCTCCGGCGCCATGGAAAGCGGGGAAGAAGTCCTGAACGCTACCCAGGGCCATGTGGAGCGCATTGGCCAGATGTACATCCTGAACGGAAAAAATAAAGACGGGGTGGACAAACTGTTTGCCGGGGATATCGGCGCACTGGTGAAACTGAAATCCACCCATACCGGTGATACGCTGTGCGACAAGAAAGAGCCCTTCCAGCTACCCCCCATTGAATTCCCGGAACCGGTAATCAGCATTGCTGTGGTGCCCCGCTCCAAAGGCGACGAAGACAAAATCGGTAGCGGTTTGCAATCCTTGCATGAAGAAGACCCCACCTTCATTGTTCGCTACGATCCGGAATTGCGGCAAACCATCGTCTCCGGGCAGGGCGAAATGCACCTGGACATCATTCTGAAGCGATTAAAAGAAAAATTCGGGGTCGAGGTGGATATTGAAGATCCCCGCATCCCCTATCGCGAAACGATTAAGGGCAAAGCGGAAGCCCAGGGCAAATATAAGAAACAGACCGGTGGTCGGGGTCAGTATGGCGATGCCCATCTGCGCCTGGAACCCCTGCCCCGCGGGGAAGGCTTTGAATTTGTGGATGCCATCGTCGGTGGTGTCATTCCCGGCAAATTTATACCGGCGGTGGAAAAGGGCGTGGTGGAAACCATGAAGGAAGGCGTACTGGCCGGTTACCAGGTGGTGGATGTGAAAGTGACCGTATTTGATGGTTCCTTCCATCCGGTGGACTCCTCCGAAGTGGCCTTCAAAATAGCCGCATCCATGGCGTTTAAAAAAGCATTTAACGAAGCCAAACCGGTATTGCTGGAACCTATTTACGAAATTGAAGTGAAGGTCCCGGAAGAATACATGGGTGACGTGATGGGCGACATTTCCGCCCGGCGGGGGAAAATTCTGGGGATGGAATCTGACGGGCGCTTTCAAATCATTAAAGCCCATGTCCCCCTGGCGGAATTGTTAAAATACTCCACCGCCCTGCGGTCCATGACCCAGGACCGGGGAATTTTCCATCAGAAATTTTCCCATTACGAAGAAGTACCGCCGGATATTGCCCAGAAAATTATTGAAGCGGCCAAGAAGGAAAAAGAAGAATCGTAACCCGCAAACACCGAACTCAAAAACAACCCTGTGGCGTCAGGCCACAGGGTTTATTATGTTTCAGGTAAAAACAAAAAGGTTTTAATATCATCATGGACAAACTGTGGGCCCCCTGGCGCATGGAATATATCCTGAGCGTCAAAGAAGAAAATGAAACGGGTTGTATTTTTTGCAAGCGCATTCCTCAAAACGACGACAAAAAAAACCTGATTTTATACCGCGGGGAAACCGTGTTTGTTATTATGAACAAATTCCCCTACAACAGCGGCCACCTGATGGTTGTCCCCTATCGCCATACCGGTGACCTGCAGGCATTGCAACCGGAAGAGTTAACGGAGTTGTTCACCGTATTGCAATTGTGCCAGCGCGTGCTGGATGCAGTGATGCATCCCCACGGGTACAATATTGGAATGAACCTGGGCCGGGTTGCCGGAGCCGGAATTGAAGACCACCTTCATCTGCACATTGTACCGCGGTGGAATGGGGATACCAATTTCATGCCGATCATTGCCAACACCAAAGTTATTTCCGAAGCACTGGATAAAACCTACGACAAACTGAAAGAAGCCTTTGACCAACAAACAGGGAGCACCAATCCATGATCTTGCTCGTCCACAATTTGAAAGGCGTTATAACCCCCGTACAACAGCCGGATTCTTTTGAGGTAGACATCATCCCGGACGCGGGTATTCTGATCCATGATGACACCATCATCGAAATTGGTAACGGAGCGGAACTGCGCCGGAAATATCCTGAAGCCCGACAGGTGGACGGGGAAGGTTGCTGGGCACTGCCCGGTTTTGTGGATCCGCACACCCACCCCATTTTTTACCGCACCCGCCAACATGAATTTGTGATGCGCACCCAGGGTAAGTCCTACGAAGAAATTGCCGCTGCCGGTGGTGGCATCCGCAACAGCGTGCGGGCATTCCGTGAAGCATCGGACGATGAAATTGCCGAACGGACCTACCATCGCCTGATGACGTTTCTGGAATACGGCACCACAACCATCGAAGCCAAATCGGGGTACGGCTTGTCCCTGAAGGACGAAATCCGCAGTTTGCGGATTTTGCGGGAACTGAGCAAGCTGGTGCCGCTGACCATCGTACCAACTTTTCTGGGAGCCCATGAAATCCCCGATGAATATCGCGACAACCGCGAAAAATACATTGACCTGTTGGTTCACGAAATGATTCCGCAGGTGGCAGAAGAACAGTTAGCCCGCTATTGTGATGTGTTTTGTGAAACCAACGTTTTTACTATAGCAGAAAGCGAACGTATTTTGCAGGCCGCCCTGGACCACGGCCTGAAGCCCCGAATCCATGCCGATGAACTGGACTACACCGGCGGGGCAGAACTGGCGGCACGTATTGGTGCGGTATCTGCAGACCACCTGCTAAAAATCTCCGACGAAGGTATTGCCGCTTTGCAATCCGCGGGTGTGGTACCGGTGCTGTTACCGGGCACGGCCTTTTTTCTGGGTAAACAGGAGTACGCCCCGGCGCGGAAGATGATTGAAGCCGGCTTGCCGGTGGCACTGGCGACGGATTTCAATCCCGGGAGTAGCATGACCCAGAATATGCAATTCATTCTGACACTGGCTTCCATTTACATGCACATGCTTCCCCACGAAGCCCTAACTGCCGCAACCCGGAATGCCGCCCGTTCCCTGGAACTGGATGCAACCATCGGCACCCTTCATCCCCATAAAAAAGCCGATGTGGTTTTGATGCGGATTGAGGATCTGGAATATTTGCCCTATCATTATGCCGTCAATCATGTTCATACGGTAATTCGGCACGGCCGTATCGTCTATCAGGCGGATTGAAACCCACACCCTATCGTTATCATGCCTGCCTGGCTACCGGGTTCCAAAAATAAAGCAATGTTGTAGCGTAACTTACAGTCCGGTACATGCATATAAATATATTTACACCTTGAAAGTCGGGTTGAGGGTTGATTAAAAAACAGATGCGTCCCCATTATTGAAATGGAAGCGAACAGGTATGGGCAACAGCGTTAAAAATTTTATATTTGTGAAACAATTTCGAAGAAAGGTCGGTACACCATACCGTTGCCGGTAATTTTTAAGAGGGGTATTTTTTCTTTGCATTGAATATTTAACACAGAGAGGTTAACATGTTGGGCTTAAAACGGAGATTGAACATGAATACACGTGGCCTGTCCCTGCTTATTGCCTTGTTTGTTATCTGGGCATCGGTTGTAGCCTACGGTCAGGATTTTGGCGGCGAAGATATTGTTGACATTACGGTAAAAAGCAGTCAGGATAAATTGGTGAAGGGGAAAAGCACCCCCATTGCCATTGTCCTTCAGATTAAACATCCCTGGCACATTAACTCCTTTACCCCCAAAGAAGAGTTTTTAATTCCCACCGTGCTGGAGTTGACGGCGAATGAAGGTGTCAGTTTCGGGAAAATGGAATACCCGGAAGCCATTGAAAAACGCTTTGAATTTTCCGAAACACCGCTGTGGGTGCTGGAAGGTGAGGCCGTGGTGTACACCACACTAACGGTACCACCGGATTTTAACGGGAATACCATAACGATTCAGGGAAAAATTTCATACCAGGCATGTGACGACCACACCTGCTTAGCCCCAACGGAAAAAACCTTTCAGGCCGAACTTCCGGTTGCCCAACCGGGTGAATCGGTTCGTCCCGTCAATACGGAATTATTCAACCAACGGGGGGGTACAGGTGCAGCAACCACGGTAAACATTTCTCAGGAATCCACCAGCGCCGCTACCGATACCGAACTCAGTCGCACCATTGCCGAAAAAGGGTTGCTGTTAACATTTGTTGTGATATTTATCAGCGGCCTGGCTCTGAATCTCACCCCCTGTGTGTATCCGCTGATTCCTATCACCGTTAGTTATTTTGGTGGACAGGCCGGCGGCAAAAAGGGTAGCCTGTTGGTACACGCAATTATTTACATCCTGGGCATGGCCATCACCTATTCCGTACTGGGCGTTATTGCTGCCCTTACCGGGAGCATCCTGGGTGCGTGGTTGCAACACCCGATTGTTCTTCTCTTCATTGCTGCGGTAATGGTGGCCCTGGCATTAAGTATGTTCGGGTTGTACGAAATTACCGTCCCCCCAGCTCTGGCCAACTTTGCCGGCCAAAGCAAACAGGGATATTTCGGGACCTTCTTTATGGGGTTAACGGTGGGCATTATCGCTGCCCCGTGCATCGGACCGTTTGTCCTGGCATTATTTACGTACGTGGGAACTCAGGGGGATCCTGTTCTGGGCTTCTTCATGTTTTTTGTGCTGGCGCTGGGGTTAGGTATCCCCTTTGTTTTCCTGGCGGTATTCAGTGGCTCTCTGCAACGCCTGCCACGTTCCGGGGCCTGGATGGTATGGGTTCGTACTATCTTTGGGTTTATTTTAACGGCAGTCGCCATTTACTTCCTGCATCCGCTGATTAAAAATGAATTGTGGTACATGAGCTTGCTGGCAGCCAACTTTATCCTGGCAGGTATTTACCTGGCCTGGATTGAACCCAGCAAAACCCCGGGGTTGTTGTTCCCTGTGGTGCGAAATCTGGTGGGCATGGGTTTTGTCCTTCTGGGACTCTTCCTGGGCATTGAAGGTTTGAACACGCACATCGATGCCCGGCTGCGTGAATTTGCCAGCCAGATCGAAAGCAGTGCCCAGGGTACCATCACGGTTCCGGAGATTGCCTGGAAACCGTATTCAGAAGAAGCGGTTCAACAGGCAGTTCGGGAAGGCAAGCCGGTGTTCATTGATTTTTATGCGGATTGGTGTATTCCCTGCAAAGAACTGGATAAGTTTACCTTTACCGATGAGAGAGTAATTAAACTATCCAAAGATTTCGTGAATTTAAAAGTGGATTTGACCAGCATGGGCGACCCCAAAACCCAGGCATTAAAACAGCAATTCAACATAAAAGGGGTTCCAACGCTGGTATTTCTGGATAAGAACGGAACCGAAATCCCCAACACCCGTATAGTAGGATTTATTGAAGGGGATAAATTGGCAGAAATTATGCAATCCATATTAAATACTCAAACACCCAAATAAGCTGGAGGGTATCCATGATCAAGAAATTTATCTTACTCATTGCAATAATTGGTATCGGGGGCTTTTTGATTATTGGCAAAAATGGCAATAGTCAGCCTCCGGAAAAAGCATCGAACACGGTTAAATCAGATAAAGTAATTGATTTTACACTAAAAGATCTGGACGGCAACGATGTGTCATTAAAGAATTACCGGGGCAAATATGTGCTACTAAATATCTGGGCAACCTGGTGCGGTCCCTGCCGTTACGAAATTCCGGACCTGATTCGTATTCGCAAGAAATACCAGGATAAAGGCTTTGAAATTATTGGTATTGTTGTTTCTTCCAAAGAAAAGGCCGTAAAAAAGATGGTTGAAGAATATGGCATCACCTATCCCGTGGTCTGGGGGACGGCAGAAGCACTGGCGCAATTTGGCCCCATCAATGCGATTCCGCGAACCTTCCTCTTAAATAAAGAAGGTAAAATCGTAGAAGACATTCTGGGAAGCCGGGACTACAACTTTTTTGATTCCATGCTTAAAAAGTATTTACAATAAATTTTTCCCCCATTTCACACCACCGAAAGGAAACCGACCTCTCATAACATAGGGGTCGGTTTTTTGTTTTAAAACTCTGGCTTTTCCACTGGAAATCCTGTTTAAGTTTTTTACCTCCTTTGACGATTACAGTAAGGCAATCAAAAAGGAGGTTGTTGCAATGTTACGTACACGGATGTGGGTAAACCTTACCCTTTTTATCCTCACGTTATTTTTACTTACCCCCAACCTGCATGGTCAGGTCACGGTTCGACAACAATTGTTTGTCATGAAAGAGGTGGTTCCCAGTGCCCAAAAAGTTGGGATATTATGGAATAAAGTCGCCGGAGAAAGCAATTTTATCGAAAAGCTGAAACGTGCCGCTGCACCGATGGGAGTAGAAGTTTATGTGGTCGAAGTCACTTCGTTAAAAGAAGTATCCAAAGGGTTTAAAGACCTGGTAGACGGGTATGGCGTGCAAGCAATCTGGGTTGCCACCAGTGACGATATTTTAAATAATTCGTCCAGCCGCAAATATTTAATTAAAAATTCTACCCTGAAACAAATCCCCCTGTTTTCCCCGGCCAGCGAATGGATTGCCGACGGAGCATGCGTGTACGTTGGCAAAGCGGATGGCAAAATAAAATTATGGGTGAATGAAAAAACCGCAAAAGTGGTTCAAATGCAAATACCGGAAAAATACAAAGCGAGCGTGGAATTATTGGCAAAAAATTAGGGGAATGGTAGATGAAAAGTATTCGTCGAATTTATGCAACGTTATTGGTTGTCATTGTCATCCTGGCAACGCTGTCGTATATCATTTTTTCCAATTATATGGTATCACAAACTAAAAAAATGATTGAATCCCGAGCAAAAATACTGGCAAGTGCTACAGCCAGCCAATCCATTTTAAATTTAATCCTGGAAGATGAAGATGCGTTGAGTGTGCAGCTGGATAATTTAATTAAAAGTCACGTTATCCGCGCCGGCGCATTTCTTTCTCCGGACGGAAAACAACTGGTGGGTAAAAATGTACAACTCCTCCCCCAGACGTCTCTGAATGGCCAGGACGATTTAGTTGTAAACTGGGTAAAAGACCGTTCCGGGGCCCCCCTTCTTGTAGCAACAAAAAAAGCGGTAAATCCGGAAACAGGAGAAACCATTGGCCATGTGGTCATTGCAGTGCCTACGGATGAATACCAGGCCCAGCAGAGCATGACGTTCAAAGTGACGCTATTGGTACTGGTATTGTATGCTATTTTCGGTACCACAGCCTATGTGGTCGCCACCAAAAAATTGCTTGACCCCATTGACCACCTCCGGAATATCTTTAAACGGGTGGCCGAGGGCGACCTGGACATCGACCTGAAAACGACCCGAGCAGATGAAGTGGGCGAATTGTACCGCGCATTTGATTACATGACGGAAAAACAGAAGGAGCATTTGCAGGATTTAAACCAGAAACAAACCGAAGCCCAGGAGGCTCATCAAGCTGCGGAGGACTTAAAAAATCAAATTTTAGAAGAACAACACTATCTGGAACGACAATTCAAGCGAATTTCGGAAGCCATTGAGGCTGTTGTGAACGGGGACTTAACCGTACAACTGGAAGTGGAACGGCAAGATGCTGTCGGTGAATTAATACAAAATATTAACACCATGATTCAGGAGCTACGAAATATTCTGGGGCAGGTGCAACAGGTTAGCAACTCGGTTGCAGAAGCTTCCACCACAATTGCTGCTTCCGCATCACAAATGTCCCAGGGAGCCCAGGAACAGGCTCAGCAAACCAGCGAGGTAGCAGCAGCGGTGGAAGAAATGACCCGCACCATTTACGAAAGCACCAATCACGTGAAAGAAGCCGCCCAGATGGCCGAAAGGGCATCTTCTCTGGCACAAAAGGGTGAACAGGTTTTTAGTGACACCTTAACCGGAATGCAAAAAATTGCCGGCGTGGTGAAAAAGGCTGCCCAAACGGTGGAAACGTTGGGTCAATCCAGCATGGAAATCGGGGAAATCATTCAGGTGATTAATGACATTGCGGATCAGACCAATTTACTGGCATTAAATGCGGCCATAGAAGCGGCACGCGCTGGCGAGCAGGGACGCGGTTTTGCTGTCGTCGCCGATGAAGTGCGGAATCTGGCAGAACGCACCTCCTCTGCAACAAAAGAAATTTCTGAAATGATTCAACGGATTCAGCAAGAAACCCAGCAGGTGGTCAACTCCATGTCCGAAGGCAACAAAGAAGTGGAGACCGGAATGAAGCTGGCAGACCAGGCCAAAGCAGCGTTAAACGAAATCATAAAATCCGTAAATCACATCAATACCATGATTGAACGGATTGCCAGTGCCAGCCAGGAACAATCGGACGCCAGCAGTCAAATTTCCACCAATATCGAGGAGATTGCGGAAGTTGCCCGGAATGTATCCTCTGCCACGGAGCAACTGGCAGAAACATCCATACAGTTAAATCAATTAACCGACAGCTTAAAATCCATTATTTTGAAATTCAACATCGACCGGCATCAATATGCCGCGATGAGTTTTTCGACATCATAAATCAGGAGGTACATCAACATGGAAGTTGTGCAAGCCCAAACCGAAGCATTGCTGGCCAATGAAGAAGTTCTTCAAATGGTCAGTTTTGTGCTAAACGAAGAAGAATTTGGGGTAGATATTCTGAAGGTTCAGGAAATTATTCGTATTGTGGAACTGACCCGTGTGCCCAATGCCCCCCATTTTGTGGAAGGGGTTATTAATTTACGAGGCCGGATTGTCCCGGTAATTGACCTGCGAAAACGATTTGGTCTTCCCCAAAACGAATTTGACAAAAATTCCCGTATTGTCATTGTTGCGGTAAACAATCTGGTGGTGGGCTTTTTGGTTGACAAAGTTAAAGAAGTATTGCGGGTACCCAAGGCGGTTATTGAACCCCCACCCGAAATTACCAGCACCATCCACACGGACTACATTATTGGCGTGGCCAAACTGGATGATCGGTTACTAATTGTGCTGGACCTGGAAAAGATTCTGGCACCCTCAGAAAAAAATGAACTGGAAGCATACTCAGAAAACAATTAACACGGAGGTTTTAAACAATGAAATTCATGGTCGTTGACGACTCCCCCACCATGCGTAAAATTGTGGTAAATGCCCTGAAACGCCTGGGCTACAATGATATTGTTGAAGCCGAAGATGGGAAGGATGCATTGGCAAAATTGCACATTGAGCAGGTCGATTTTATCATCACAGACTGGAATATGCCCAACATGAACGGATTGGAATTCACCAAAACCATTCGGGCCAGCCAGGAATTTAAAGACCTGCCTATTCTTATGGTTACCACGCGTGGCATGAAGGAAGATGTTCTGGATGCGTTACAGGCCCGGGTAAACAATTATGTAGTAAAACCGTTTACCCCACAGGTTCTGAAGCAAAAAATCGAACAAATTCTACAAACAGTTGCAAATTAATTTAACAGAGGCGCGATGTTATGATTAAAGTCCTGGTAGTTGATGATTCCGCTTTTATGCGGAAAACGCTTTCGATGTTACTGAATGAGGCCCCGGACGTGGAAGTCATCGATACGGCTGTGGATGGTCTGGAGGCGCTGGAAAAAGTAAAACAGCTGAAACCCGACGTCATTACCCTGGACATCGAAATGCCCCGCATGGACGGGTTAACCGCCCTCCGGGAAATCATGCAACACCATCCCACACCGGTGGTTATGGTTAGCTCCCTAACCCAGGAAGGGGCGCGGGAAACCATTCGGGCACTGGAATTGGGAGCAGTGGATTTCATCCCCAAACAATTTTCTTTTGTTTCTCTGGATGTCAGCAATATTAAACAGCAGCTCATCCAGAAAATTCGTGCTGCAGCCAATTCCCGGCTTTCAATTATTCAAAAGAAACTGGCCCATTTAACACGCCCGGAAACATCCCGGCCGTCCTCTACAGGTCGTTTATTTACATTTCCTCAGGCAAAGATTATTACCATTGGCATTTCCACCGGTGGTCCCCTATCGCTTCAAAAAATGATCAGTCATTTGCCGGGAGATTTCCCGGTGCCTATCGCCATTGTTCAGCATATGCCGCCCAATTTTACCCGTTCACTGGCAGAACGCTTAAATGGGGTATCCCGGATTACAGTAGTGGAAGCACAGGAAGGCATGGAAGTTCGCCCCCATACGGTGTACATTGCCCAGGGGGGTAAACACCTGCACTTTATTCGTCGGGGAACCGGGGTGTACTGCCATTTGAGCGACAGACCCGAAAACACGTTTTTTAAACCTTCCGTAGATGAGTTGTTCTTCTCCGCCGCTGAAGTGTACGGGCGGAACATTATTGGTATTGTTATGACCGGTATGGGGAAAGATGGTCTGGAAGGTTCCCGGCGAATCAAATCCCTGGGAGGGAAAATCATTGCCCAGGATGCCGCAACATCTGTAGTGTACGGTATGCCCAGGGCTGTAGCAGAGGCCAACCTGGCAGACGCTATTCTACCCCTGGAACAAATTGCCCCGGCATTGTCCCACATTTTGGGCTTACGGGCAGCCGTTGCAGCCCATTAAAACCATTCCTACTGAACTTGAATTATTGTTAAGCTGGCGCTGGCGCCAATGCGGATGGCGCCCGCTTTAATCATTTCCACAGCAGTTTCAAAGGAACGAATCCCTCCGGACGCCTTTACCCCCACACCATAGGGCGCAACCGTATCGGCCATTTTTTTTACGGCTGCTACTGTGGCACCCCCGCCGGAAAACCCGGTGGATGTTTTCACAAACGCTGCCCCCGCCAGTGCCGCAATGGTACTCCCAGCAACTATTTCTTCCTCGGTTAACAGGGCGGTTTCCAGAATCACTTTGGTCAGGACTCCGTGGGGTAACGCCGTGGTGACCACCCGGAAAATATCCTGATACACCGCTGTCCAGTTCCGGGCTTTCAACTCCCCAATATTCAACACCATATCAATTTCATCCGCCCCTTCCCGAATTGCCAGCTCTGTCTCACTCACTTTCGCTGCGGTTGAAGTTGCTCCCAGGGGAAAACCAATGACTGTACATACCTGCACTTCCGTATGCTCCAGCTCCTCTCGCACCAGCGATACCCAGTAGGGATTCACACACACGGCGGCAAAATGAAATTCAAAGGCCTCCTGACACACTTTTTGAATTTGTTTGCGGGTCGCTTCCGGTTTCAGGAGGGTATGATCAATAAACGGTGCCAACGAACGCGGCGGAATAGCCGTTACGTCACTTTGTAAAACTTTTTCGGCCAACGCCTGCGCTTCCTGAATAACCGGTCGCCAGAATAACGGCCGGTCAATCAAAAACGGGAGACCGGATTTGCCTAAGGTTTCCTTCACATTATTCTGAATGGCTTCTATTGATTCACTCATTGCACACTCCTTGCCGGTTAGGCATCATTCGTGTTGTTTCCCTGAATGTCTGTTTCCGAAGAAATTTTTTCAATTTTCACTTTTTTAATTCTGTTTTTCAGAACCTGTTCCACAGTAAAAACATACCCATTATATCGCACGGATTCTTTTTCTTTTGGCACGGAACCCATTAAATTCAGAATAAACCCGCTAATGGTTTCCACGCCGCTTTCTTCCGGTAAGTTCAGGTGCAATTCTTCATTCAATTCTTCCAGCTGGGTTCTTCCGTCCACCAGAAACTCATTTTCACTAATGCGGACAATCATAGGAATCTCTTTATCGTATTCATCCTGAATTTCCCCCACGATTTCCTCTATGATGTCCTCCAGGGTTACCAACCCGGCAATTCCACCATATTCATCCACAACAAGCGCCATATGGATGCGGTTTTTCTGGAATTCTTTGAGCAATTCGCTAATCTTTTTTTGTTCGGGTACAAAATACGGTTCCCGCATCAGCTTGGTTAAATCAATACGGGATCCTTTCTTTTTATTGTACAGATACGGGAGTAAGTCCTTGATATACAAAATTCCAACAATGTTATCGATGCGATCTTTATAAATGGGGATACGGGAATGAAGTTTACCCCGGACAATTTTCAACACTTCCGTGTAGGGTGTGTTGACTTCCAGGCATACCATATCTGTGCGGGGTACCATGATCTCCTTTACTGTTGTTTCCCCGAATTCAAAAATACTGTGGATGATTTCGCGTTCTTCCTCTTCCAGGGTACCGTATTCTTCTCCCACATCGGCTAATGCCAACAACTCTTCTTCGGTAATCTGTGTTTTATCGGACTTTAAGCCCAGGCGGTGTTGTAAAATAGAAGTAAATTGAGCAAGGGGATAGGTAACCGGATAGAACAAAAAATATGTAAACTGAATCATTCCGCTAAACCGCCGGGCAAAGGTCTCCGCATTTCGGACTGCCATGACTTTGGGCAGAATTTCGCTAACAATTAACAACACAAATGTTACCACAATAACATCCACAACAAGCACCAGATGCTCATTCCATCCCAGGGCTTTGCCAATACGGGTGGTAAGGATGGCCGCAATCGAAGCCGTTGTAATATTCACAATGGTATTACCCACCACGATGGTAATAAGCAACTGCCGGGGATTCTGCATCAGGGTTGCAATTCGCTTTTCGCGGGCCGATTGGGATTTCCGAAAACGTTCCAGAGCTGCAGCAGACAATGAGAAAAACGCTGTTTCTGACCCGGAAAATAATGCGGAGAGAGTCAATAACGTTATGAATAATAAGGCATATAAACCTATGTCACTGATCAATTGTGTAAATGATCTCCTCTTGCTAATTCCACTTAAACATTACGGTCAAAATATAATTGTAAATTCAAAAAAAATCCATTCATTTACCACGGGTTCCATTCAGAAAAAACTTCCCGGATGAGACCTGGCGCAGCACCTCATTTTCTTTCTCCCGCATGGCATGTTGTTCTGCTTCGGTTTGGTCATCCCAACCGGCAAGGTGCAATAACCCGTGGACGATTAACCGACGGAGTTCCTCTTCCACCGAAACGCCATAAAAGCGCGCATTGTCCCCGGCCATATCCAGGGAAATAAAGATATCCGCACTAATGGGTTCCCCCGGTTCATGAAGAGGAAAGGTCATGATATCCGTATCGGAGTCATCGTTTAGAAAGCGATGGTGCAGCGTGCGGAGATATTGGTTATCCGTGAAGATGATGCTTAGTTCAGCCACCGAAAGGCCCAAATATTCAATAACCCGGCGGGTAAATGCTTCGACCGCCGGTGCATTCACCGTCATCGAGGGATGTAAACACTCCACCGTGATGTCGGGTGTCACCATTGACGTCATTCCGTTCCTGCCAATGGTTTTTTTCGGGGAGTTTCCGATGAAGATACCGGCGCATCAGATGTCTGGGGATTGGACGGCACTTCTTTCGAAGATTTTTCTGAATTCTCAACACTGGTTTCCTTAACCGGCCGGGATTCCTTTTTTCCATCCTTGCGATTTTCTTCCTCTTTTGGATATTCAATGCGCAGGTGGTGAATTCCCATCAAAATAACCACAAATGCCTCTTTTATCCGGTTAATTTCTTTCAGTGTCAAATCGCTGTCATCCAGCTGGCCTTCCTGAATTTTTTTCTCCACCAGGGTGTTTACCAGATTTCGAATCCGCTGGGGCGTGGGGTTTTCCAGGGTACGGCTGGCCGCTTCCACCGTATCCGCCAGCATGACGATGGCCGTTTCTTTGGATTGGGGCTTGGGCCCGGGGTAGCGGAAATCATCTTCCCGCACTTCCGCCGGATCCATGACCTCCAGCGCTTTATGATAAAAGTACGTGATTAAACTGGTACCGTGGTGTTCCGGAATGAATTGTTTTACCGCTCCCGGTAGGCGATATTTTTCTGCCAGCTCCAGACCCGCTTTTACGTGATTAATTAAAATCAACGTACTCATATGCGGTGAAAGGGACTCATGTTTGTTTTCGGTGCCTACCTGGTTCTCCACAAAATACTCCGGCTTTAACATTTTGCCGATGTCGTGGTAATAGCTTCCCACACGGGCCAGTAGGGCGTTGGCACCTATTTTTTCTGCGGCTGCTTCTGCCAGATTTCCCACGATGATGCTATGGTGAAACGTTCCAGGTGCTTCCACCGATAACCGCTTCAACAAGGGGTGATTTAAATCCGACAGCTCCAGCAAGGTAATATCCGTGGTTACATCAAACACTTTCTCGAAAATGCCAATCAGTAAAAATACAGCGGTTGGAGTTAAAATGGCGTTGGGTAGCAGGTAAAATGCAAACGACGTAAAAATCTGGGATGCCGGTTCAAAAAACAAAAATCCAAATCCCAGTTTAACAATGAAATAGGCCACGATAACAAACAGAATTGCCCGGAACATCTGCCCCCGATTGCGAATTTTTTGTACCGAATACAATGCAATGGTACCCACTACCAATGCCATCACGCCAAACGTAAAATCATTCCCCCGGTAAGCCCCAAGAATTAATGATAGAATGACCGTGGATACAAACGAAATGCGGGCATCCAGTAACATGGAAATCAACATAGGCGTTAAAATAATGGGAATGCTGTAATGGTGCCACTGCAGGACATTTCCAATAAGCATGATAAACAAAAATTGAATAACAAACACCACTGAAACCAGCCCCAACAATTTGTTATCCTTTAGAAGAGCCGGTTTGTAATAACGGGTAAACAAGATCCACACGGTTAATACCAGCAATGCAAAAATGAACTTACCGGCAGTAAAACGAATTTTCTCCACCGGACTGCGTAATGTGGCTTTTTCTTTTAATGCTACAGAAAGGGATTGTAATTTGCGGTAAATATCTTCCGTAACAATTTCGTTTGCTTCAACAATTATCTGGTTCTTATAAACATACCCCCGGGCCAGCGGAACATCCTGAACCGCTTTCTCTTTTCGTTTTTTCGTGATTTTTTTGTCATAAATTAAATTAGGCTTTACAATACTGGGAACAATCCGTTCCGCAAGCTTTAATTCAATGGAATTCTCAGGATAATATTGCCTTAACAAATTGTAAATATGCCCGGATGCTTCTTCCGGGTCAAAAACCTCTGTGGTATTCTTGGTTTCTTCTTTTTTGGGAGAATACATGATGGAAATTTTCGATTCTGCAATCTGATCCTTGGAACGGTCTATGACGCCCTGGCTATATACTTCTGCCAACCCTTTCTGAAGCCACATTTCCAGCGAATCCAGTCGCCCGGTGACGTATAGCTGGTACGCATACTTAATTTCCTGCTTGTTCAGAGAGATATTGTATTTCAATAAAATTTCACGCCCCAGACTATCCAGTTTCTGTGAATTAAACCATTGTTCTTCAGAAATGGGAAGAGAATCGGAAAAAGTTACTTCTTTAAAATAGTGGCGCAGGTTGTCAAAGAAAGCCCCCAAAATGATGGACTCTTTCCGGGGAACGTCGGGTTGAAATCGAAATACGGGAGGGATGCTCAACCATGCTTGCTGGCGCTCTTTTTTCAGTTCCGACTCAGTCTTTAATATCGGGAAAGTAAACGGTGCAATAATTTCTTCCCGGGCAATACTACCAACGGTGAGATTCTGATATTCAAAGGGGCGTTCGGAAGGTAATAACCAGATAACCATAAAAATGAATACAACAACATAAATGAATTTTAATACAAGATCATCCAGCCGAACGCCAAATAATTTTTGCGTTTTAAAAAACTTTACGACCTCTTCCCAAAAATCCTGAATGTATTTGCTCATCGGACTTCCTATTTAATTCATAGAACGAAATTTAGGGGATGGTGCAACATTATACAAGGCATATACCGGTTGCGTTTAATAAAAACGGATATCCGGAGCAAATCTGTAAGCCGAATTCTGTCTTCCTCCATGGGGAGGAAGGGTGGTCATTTATCTTTGCGGTCTACCCGGGAGTGTGAGGCGGCTGCCTCGCGAAGCGGGCCACTTCGCTGCCTGAACGGCATCCTCCCCTATTTGACCTTGCTCCGGGTGGGGTTTACCGTGCCGTCGCCGTTACCGGCAGACGCGGTGCGCTCTTACCGCACCTTTTCACCCTTACCCCGCACCCATTGAACACTGGGTTTTGAAAGAAAAAGCAAAAAAACGGAGTGCTTATTTTTGTTTTTCGTACCTACCCATTGCTCCTTTACCAATGCCCAATGGGTGCGGGGCGGTCTGTTTTCTGTGGCACTTTCCGTCCTGCAGCCGTCTCCGGCTACAGGCCCTGGATTCACTCCAGGCACCCTGCCCTGTGGAGTTCGGACTTTCCTCTCCCGCACGAATTTAAAATCACAGCGCCATTTTCCGCAATTACACCCATTCCGTCAAATACACCTGAACGCATTGTAAATTAAAATTCGTGCGGGAGCGACCACCCGATTTGCTCCGGATATCCACCACTATCAAATCACGGGTCTGATAAAAATGTTCCCAAATTTAATAATATTTTTCGTGCCCTAACCGGTTATTCCGATTCATCCCACACCAAAATGCGCCCACAGTATTCACAGGTAATAATGCGGTTGAGTTCCCGGATTTCCACAATTTTTTGTGGCGGAATCTGCGAGAAACAGCCCCCACAGGCATTTCGGCGCACCGGCGCAACTGCTACCCCGCCTTTCGCCTTGCGAATTCGCTCGTATTGGGCATACAGACGGGGCTCAATTTCTGCGACAATTTTTTCCCGTTCCTGATGCAGCCGGTCTTCTTCGGCTTTGGTTAATTCCGAAATTTCTTCCAGCTCGTTTCGGTATTCGACCAGCTGCTTTTCAATGTTTTCAATTTCCTGCTTTACTTCTTCAATTTCTTTCTCAATCGCTTCCTGATTTTCCAGCAGTTCAATAATTTTATTATCTAAGCCTTCGATTTCCAGTTTCTTGGTGTCGATTTCCAGCGAAATGGCATCATATTCCTTATTCGTTTTTACCTGATACAACTGTTCTTCGTACTTCTTCAACTGCACCCGACTGGCTTCCACTTCCATTTCAAACATTTTCCGGTCACTTTCCATCTTGGAGCGTTTTTCCATGAGTTCCTTTAGCAAGGCTTGCTTCTCGGCAAGATCTTCTTCTGTTTGCTCGATGAGGACCGGCAAGTCACCCTTCTGTAACTTCAATTCGTCCAGCCGGGTATCCACATTTTGTAATTGAATCAAATTGGCAATAATGCGTTTCAATTTTTGCCTCCTACACGTTTAATAAATGTTCATTTCACCTATCTTTTGTAATCCCCAAAAAAAAAGTGCACTCTGATCATCGAGTGCACTTTTACAAAAACTATTCAAAAAACGCTTTTCTTTGTCCACCTCTGGTATCAATGTTTCCTCCTGTTTTTCAGTGGGCCCACCAGGACTCGAACCTGGGACCAACGGATTATGAGTCCGCCGCTCTAACCAACTGAGCTATGGGCCCAAAAAAAGCAACTGTAAAGTTACACCAAAATAAAAAGCAAATCAACCTTACAAACATTTTATTCCTCATCCTTTTAAATCATTCCCCAATTCCACCGCGCGAACGATTGCCTGACTGACCGCTTCTGCCGCTGCCTCCCCAACAACATTCACATCCGCTTTCCGGTTTCCCACACTTAAGGCAAAAACGATATCGCCGTCATACATCGTATGGGCTGGACGGATGGCCCGTGCAATACCGTTTTGGGCCATTTGAGCAACCTTTGTAATCATTTCCTTATCCAACTGAGCATTGGTTGCAACAACAGCCAGCGTTGTATTGGTTCCCCGAATCGGGGCAGAAAATTCTCCGCGCTTCATATACGCAACCGTATCCAAAAAACCTTTCCCGGAAGGATTCAACGCTCCGGCAATAATGGCACCGGTCTTCGGGTTTATGACGTCCCCCAGTGCATTTACTACAACCAATGCAGCTACCCGAACAC
>WGBF01000307.1 GCA_015494485.1 bacterium
CGCTAACGCAGGAAAATGTGTTTCTGGACGATGGCATTATCCGAGTCCTGGGAAAGGGGAATAAGGAACGGCTGGTCCCCATAGGGCGCCCGGCCCGGCACTGGCTAACCCTGTATCTGGCCCGCGTTCGTCCCCAGCTCAGCCGGGGCGTCATGTCCCGCAGCCAGGTGTTTTTGAACCGTGCCGGTAAACCCCTCTCCCGGATGGGGGTGTGGAAAATCCTCCAGAAATACGTTCAAGCGGCTCACATTGAGCGCCGGGTGTATCCCCACATTTTCCGCCACACCTTTGCCACCCACCTGCTGGAAAACGGGGCCGATTTGCGTGCGGTGCAGGAGTTGCTGGGGCATGCTGATATTTCCACTACCCAAATTTACACCCATGTAAACCGGCGGTATTTGCACGAAATGTACCGGCGATTTCATCCCCGCAGTTAACACCAGCTTCAGTCTTCTTTCCGCCGGAAAAGGAGCACGGGCTTTTTCGGTGGAAATTAATCTCATCCGTAAAATATCCGACAATGGAAACGGAAATCCGGCAGCGAGGGGTGCGGCAGTTGACTGAACGGGGAAGATTCATTAAATTCTTCAAAAATTAAAAAAGAACAAATGCTTACAAAATTATCAAAACATCGCGATTTTGAATACACACCCTTATATTACAAGCCGGAAAAGGACAAAGACGAACAGGTTCGCAAACGGCTGGGCATCCGGCGCCTGCGCCACAAGCACAAAACCCGGTCGTTAATTTGGATGTTGGCCACCCTGGGCTTTATTCTGTATATGTTGTACCTGCTTTCTCAAATTGGAAAATGAGTAAAAGGAGAGCGCTGCATGTTTCAAATTAGTGAAGTGTTGAAGAAGGTGCCGTTTTTTCGAACGCTGGGAAAAGACGGTATTGATTTTGTTGTAGAGCGGTTGAAATTCCGTGCCTTTGACGAAAACGAAGTCATCGTGAAAGTGGGCGACCCCGGCGATAAAATGTACATCATCATCAACGGCAAGGTAAAAGTGGTGGTGTATCCGGAAGATGCCAAGGAGGAACAGGTAATTGCCTACCTGGGCAGCGGCGATTATTTCGGGGAAATGTCCCTGCTGACCGGCGAGCCCCGCTCGGCATCTGTCATTACCACTGAACCGTCGGAAATGTTTATTCTCCACAAGGCCGATTTTGACGTGATTGTGGAACGCTTTCCGTCCATTACCCTGAGTATGGGGAAAATTATGAGCCAGCGGTTGCGGGATACCCTGCAGAAAGCCGCCCAGGCAGTACAGAAAGGCGCAACCGGCGCACCGGCCGTCAAGGGCAGCTTGCAGGATAAGCAATTGGTGGAAGTGCTGAAATTCTGCGAAAACAATTCCCTGAACGGCGAGGTGATTGTCCGGAGTGGTGAGGAAGAAGGGCGCCTGTTTTACGAAAAAGGCGTGCTGCAAGACGTTAAATTGGGCGACCTTTCCGAAGACGAAGCCCTGGACCGCATGTTAAACTGGGAGGAAGGGGAATTCATTATTAAACCGCGCCCCATTGAGCTGGACAATGTGGAGCCGGTGACCGATGCGGAAGAGTCCATTAAGCTGTTAATTGTGAATAACAGCATGGTGGTGCAAAAGATGCTCCAGCGGGCGTTTGAAAGCATGGGCTACGAAGTGTACACGGTGGAAAATATTGCCAAAGGTACCAAACTGGCGTCCAGCTTAAAACCGCAACTGATTATTTCCGATACCAAGCTACCGGATGGTAGCGGAGCGGACCTGGCGCGAAAGATCCGCGATATTTCCACTGCTCCGCTGGTGCTGTTGACCGATGAACGCAACAAAGACCAGATTGCTGCAGAACTGGACGGCGTGTCCAACCTGCATTTTACCAAAACCCACGAAGTGGGCGAAATTGTAAAAATTGCCGAACAGGTCTTAAAGTAAGCGGAGTCCTCTGTGCCAGATACCCCCTTGACACCGGAATTATTCCAGAACGTGTTTTCCGCCCTGCAGGCATACGTGGAATCCCACTACGGGGCGGGGGAAGCCGCCTATTTTTTCCAGCAAAGCCGCGAAAAAGTCCGCCCCTATTTCCCCCATGTGGACCAATTCGAAATGAATGAAGACGGTACCCTGGTGATAAAAGAGTCCGCACCGGACGAACGAGCATTACTGGCATTTGCGGCCTGGATGCAGCAGTTTATGAAAGAAATTCAGCAGGAAATTATCGGGCTGCCGCTTCCGGACATCGAAACCCTCACCGAAGATTACAAAACCG
>WGBF01000308.1 GCA_015494485.1 bacterium
AGCAATGGCTGCCAGATTTTCCCAGTATCGGGAAAGGTTTCCTTCGGCCAGGTACGCCTTGGCAATCCAGTACCGCAAACGGGCGGCAAAGTCCCCATTACGGGTGCGGCGCACCACCTGCTGCCAGTACTGCCGTGCGGCCCGAAACCGCCGTTGCTGGTAATCCAATAACCCGATACGCAACACCGCTTCCGGGTAAAATTCACTTCTGGGATACCGGTCTGCCAGTTGACGATACACCCGTTTGGCCGCCCGGTAGGCGTTGCGATGCTGATACAAGGTGGCTACTTTCCACAATACTTCCGGGGCTAATTTGGCTTTGGGATACCGCTTTTGAAACTGCAGGTATGCAGCAATCGCGCGGTCCGTTTGCCCCAGGCGCAAATAACACCGCGCCAGATGCAAATCCATAGTCAGTAAGGTGCGAATTTCTTTGTAACGGGCACGATGGCGCTTAATCCATTGCAATAATTCCGCATATTGTCCCCGCGCATAGGTAAGCTGAACAAAGTAGCGGGCATACATTTCCCGGGAAAGCAACGACGTTTGATACGCCCGCAGTAGCGCCCGGGCCTCTTCTAGGAGCTTGCGTTTCAAGTAGAACCGAAACAGGCGCTGAAACCGTGCCACATTGGGCTGCGCGTTTAATTGCCTGCGGACATACTTCGCCGCAACAGGCGCAAAATCCGCAAAGGGGAAGCGGCGCAAAAATACTTCCGCCAGTTTGGCTGCACGGCTATCCTGTCCGGCGGAATCAGCCAGCAGGATAACACGCTGCAGTTCCTCTGCAGACCCCCGTTTGCCTTCCGCCACCATTTTGGTAAAAAAGATCAGGGCGGAATCCCGTTTACCCGCCTGATGGTAATACGCCGCCAGCACAGAATCCACCCGGTACTGTAACGGAGTACCGGCCAGGGTTTGCTCCACCTGCCGTATCCAGCCGATGCGCGGATGCGCCGTTTGTTTCAGATGGGCCTGCAGTTGCAAATACAGCAGATGGTCCTGTATTTCCGGAAGTTGATGTTGAAGGCGGCGAAATAATTTGCCAGCCCGTTCCGCATTGCCGGTGTGCAAATAGGCATACGCCATTCGTGCCAACAGCACCGGATTCTGGCGGAACCACACCGGATTCTGCCGCAATGCTGTTTCGTAAAGGGAAAGGGCACGGTTAAAACGTCGCTGCGCGTAATGTTCATTTGCCTCCCCCAGAATGCCTGCATCGGCCGTGAGCCGGACCCTGGGGGTTTCCAGAGGCAGAACGATTACCAAAAGCAGGGCTGTTAACACCATGCGCATCATACCAGCAAAATCCCTTTCCCTTAAAAATGTAATGTATTCATCATTATCGCAATTTCAACAAAAAACTGGCGCAATTCCGAACTTCTTTTTCTGCTTGCAATGGTTTTGGAACGTTAACCGAAAAATTGGTTTGTCAAACACAAAAAATGCGATGGCGGAGGGTTAAAGTTCGCAGATGCGAACCGGCAACATGTTTCATCAAACAGGCCCGGGATTACGACTCCCGGGGTGCCACTTCAATAATTTCCAGAGGTTCATCCGGCAGGGTTTCAATAAACTCCCGGACCCGGGGCGATAAATAGACCGCTTCGGAGTCCAGTTGACGGACCGCCTGCCCCAGAATAATAATCTGCTGCTCCATGCTGTGTTTTTTATTTAGAAAGATAAAGCGCTTCTCCCCGTCTACCACACACACTCCACCCCGGAAATTGCCCTTTTCCTGACGAACGGTAACACCCATGTTTTCCACCGCAGCGGAAAGTTCGGCAAACAACTGCTGCTCTTCAGGGGTGGGGGGCTTGGGCGCCGGTTTTTTCTTCCGTGGTTTTAACTTCTTCATTTTGACTTTGCGCATGGCGGTCATTCCTTATGCTTAAAGATACTCATCCAGGCCGCGCTTTTTCAGCTCTTCCACCACATCCCGCACGTCCTGGGCCCGGTCCCGGTGGCAAATCAACAGCGCATCACCCGTATCCACAACCACTAAATCATTCACCCCCACCAATGCCACCAATTTATCGGGGGCGTACACGTAACTACCGCGGGCATCAATGGCAACCAGTTCCCGGGCGACCTTGGCATTGTCGTTCTTATCCTTGGGCGAAATTTCATACACGGTTTGCCAGCTACCCACATCATTCCATCCCATGTCGGTGGGTATTACAAACACTTGCTCGGCGCTTTGCATTACCCCATAGTCAATGGAAATACCGCGGATGCGTTTGTACACGTCATCCACCTTCTGAGGGTATTCCGGCTGGCCAATCACTTCCTTAATTTCCATTAACCCTTCGTAAATTTCAGGCAATTTTTCTTCAATTTCTTTTAGAATGGTAGCGGCTTTCCAGATGAACATGCCGCTGTTCCAGTAAAAATCACCACTTTCCAGAAAGCGCACGGCCGTTTCGTAAT
>WGBF01000309.1 GCA_015494485.1 bacterium
AAAAATTGTCTCCGAAATCGGCAATATGGTTCTGGGTGAACAAATTGATGCCCTGCGGGCTTTTGGTACCGACCCGATAGGGCGCCTTATCGTTCCCCGGGTATTTGCTTCCGTGGTGGTAATGGGCCCGCTGATTATCATTTCCGACGCCTTAGCTATTATTGCCGGTTGGTTTGCCACTGTTACCTGGATGGGCGTCGATTCGGATTTCTTCTGGCTATCCTTTAAGGCAGGCATTCTGCCCAAGGATATTTATGTGGGGCTTATTAAACCGCCGTTTTTTGGCCTGTTGATTGCCCTCATTAGTGCCTATTTCGGCTACACCATTAAAGGGGGCGCCGAAGGCATGGGCCGGGCCGCAACCCGAACGGTGATGTACAGTTCTTTAGGGGTGCTGATAATGGACTTTATTTTGACCAAAATTGTTTTAGCCTTTTCATAATAATTGATGTGTAAGGAGCATTGCCATGATTGAATTTCAGGATGTTACACTGGAACTGCAGGGACGCCTGGTGCTGGACAATATTTCATTCCGCATACACCAGGGTGATTCCGTGTTGCTGGTGGGAAATTCCGGTGCCGGCAAAAGCACCATTATGAAACTCATCCTGGGCCTCATTAAACCCACCGCGGGGAAAATCCGCATATTTGGAGAAGACATTACCCGACTTTCCGAAAAAAAGCTACTCAAAATTCGCCAACAATTTGGCATGGTCTTTCAGGGTGGGGCATTGTTTGATTCCCTGACCGTGGAAGACAATGTGGCCTATTTTTTGAAAGAAAACCTGCGCATGACGGAAGCGGAAATTAAAGTGCGGGTACACCAGACGCTGGAATTTTTGGGACTAAGCCGCTTTTTAAATTATTTTCCTTCCCAACTTAGTGGCGGTATGGTGAAACGGGTGGCCATTGCCCGCGCCATTGTTTCCAAACCCAAAGCATTGTTGTACGATGAGCCCACTGCGGGCCTGGACCCCATTTCGGCACGGCGCGTGGTGGAACTGATTCAGCATCTGCAGGAAAAATTTGGCACCACGTCACTCATCGTCAGTCATGAAATTCACTACTTTCTGGAAACCGCCCGCCGCATGCTGATGCTAAAGGGCGGCACCATCATGTACGATGGCGAACCCAATCTGGACATTCTGGAATACTTTGACGAAACAGACGGGATTACACCGGTTCATCAATTAGCAGGATAACATGGTCTCCAACACGCCGGAAAAAAATTTGCGCATTGCGGTTATTTCCATGTTCCTGTTAGCCATTGGATTGGGCGCATTCATTTTGTACGTGGTAGGCTCCAATCAAAAATGGTTCGACAGCAAATACTCCCTTTACATTTTTCTTCCCAATGTGGAAGGCTTACTCCCCGGGGCGTTTGTCACCCTATCCGGCTTGAAGGTAGGGGTAGTAGGAGAAATTACCTTTACCGAACATAACAACCAGTCGGGCATTCGGGTGGAATTAAAGATTGCCCGGGAGTATGCGGATAAAATTACTCCCAGTTCCGTGGCCCGTATTAAAACCATGGGCATTCTGGGGGATAAATACGTGGATATTAGTCTGGGGAATCCCCGGGAAGAGCCACTGGCCGAAGGTGCCTATTTGGCAGTTGCCCCGCAAGTCAATCTGGACAAACTGCTGGTCAATTCCGAATCCATTGTGGAGCACCTGCAGGAAACCACAGAACACCTGGCCGCAATTACCGGTTCTATTCGAAATGGATCCGGGGCACTGGGGAAATTCATTACCGATCCCCGCACGGCATCTCAACTAACTACAACGCTCAACAGCCTTTCCCGAACCATGCGGAATATTGAACGCGGGCAGGGGTTGCTGGGGCAGGTGGTCAGTGACACGGCCCTGGCTGCAACCGTCTCCCAAACGGCCCGTAACCTGGAAGCCATTTCCCGGCAAATTAACAGCGGAAAGGGCACCCTGGGGAAATTGCTCCGGGAGGATGTGGCCCACCAACGGCTGGTGGCCGTGCTGCAGCAAACCGATTCATTACTCATCCGGCTTCAGGGAAATGGCACCGCTGGTAAAATATTAAAGGACAAGCAACTGTACGTGAATCTGGTCCAAACCCTTCGCCAGCTCGACTTGCTGCTGGAAGACCTCCAAAAACACCCGGAAAAATATGTAAAATTTGAATTGTTCTAACGGATGTCACTCCGCCGGTATCCAGCCACGATTTGCCTTTCCCAAATTCTCCTTCAAAGCCTAAAATTTGGTATTAGAAATGAAATGATACTTTTTCGTTCACTTTTGGTACTGGCGCCATATCCCGGGAGTCAAGTCACCCCATTTGCTTCAGGGAAAAACAGAAAATGGAGCATCTCTCCAGAAAATTCTGAATTCAATAATATTCTTTTCGGGGTGTAGTTACCCGTTCAACGGGAGCACGGTAAACAATCGGCCCTTTACCAATGCTTTTAGCAGGATTTCAATATCCAGCAAAACATTTTGGTTTTTCAGGTAAAACAAATGGTAACGCTCCACATCCTCTGCCGCCATGCCCGGCTGGTAATTCAATTGCACCAGTCCGGTAATGCCAGGGGTGTAATAATATTGCGTGGGGGGCACATCGTCACACGTTTCATACAGGGGTGCTCCCACCAACGACAATTTCCCCCGCAACACCGCCATCAACAGGGAGTACCGGTCGATGAAGCGGCGGGGTGGCGTGCCGGTCACGGTTAGCGGAATGGAACGACCATTCAGAGAGCACCAGGTAACCCTCCGGCGCTGCTGCCGGTAGCGAAGTGCCTGAATTGCCGCAAACGGAGCCAGTCCAATCAACACTGGCAAAGCGATCGCGATGTCCATGAATCGCTTTACAAACCGGTTAAACGGCCGGCCCACCGCATAATCCAGCTCCACCAGGGGAAAATCCTCCAGCTTTTCAATAGACGATTTGCCCACCAGAAAGTCCAGTTGGGAAGCCACCAATTTGTACTCCACATCCGAACGGCGGATGCTGCTCATGGCGCCCAGAATTTGTTCGTAACTTAACGACGGGGCATTAAAAATAACCTGCCGGATGCGATGAATGCGAATAACCTCCCCCAGACGCTCCAGCTGCCCCAGCACCGGGATGTTCTCCTGTTCAAACACTTCGCCGCTGTCGTTTAACGTCACCACACCCCGCAATTCGTAACTCACGTCCCGCAGGCTGCGGATTTTTTTAAACAACGCCAGGGTCTCCGGGCCGTCGCCCACAAGCACCGTGGGTTTTACAAACAAATCGCGCC
>WGBF01000310.1 GCA_015494485.1 bacterium
GTGGCCTGTTCCCACCACATCGGTCGCTGGCGGAGACCTCAGGATGTGCCCAATAACCGCTGGGGCATGGGGGTGGTAAATATCATTAATGAAGGGAACGGCAAATGGCGGATGAAGCGGGTCGACGGCATTCGCCCGTTCGAAAGCAATGATCCCGATTCCAAACGCATTTTCTGGAGCGATGGCGGAGTGCACCAGAATATTACCCACGCGGTACATCCCGATCCCATTAGCGGCATGCATTGCTGGCACCAGAAAGTTCGCATTGAGAAAGCCCAGCCGGGTGACCAGTACGGCGATATTTTCGTCGATACCAATAAATCGTTTGAAGTGTACAAAGAATGGCTGAAAATGACGCGTCCCGCACCCGGGCCCAATGGGTTGCGGCGTCCGTTGTGGATGGCACGCGCTCTTCGACCGGCGGAAGAAACGTTTTATATTAATGAATAAACAGGCGACTAACGGGAGGTGCAATGAAGAAGAAAATAGAGTCTGAAATTGCAACCGGAGGGAATCCGTATCAATCGTTTAAAAAGGAAGAGATTACCCTCCGGGATCATCTGGCGGCAGACCGCACCATACTGGCAAACGAACGGACATTTCTGGCGTACATCCGTACCGGTTTAACGTTTTTTGTCTCTGGTGTCACGTTTATTAAGTTCTTTGACAACCTGATACTGGACATTCTGGGGTGGGTATTTATACCCATTGCATTATATGTATTTGTGTTCGGTGCAAGGCGATATCGCAAAATGAAAAAGGATATCGCCCCAATTAAAATGTAGCCCATGAGCACGTTTTTGGAAAAGCACTTTGCCGTAGGGAAATATTTGTCCCAATACAACGGCAAACTATTTCGGCAGGATTTTAACGCGGCAGCTACCCTGGCGTTTGTGGCGCTTCCGCAATCTATGGCGTATGCGTTGATTGCGGGCGTTGACCCGGAATACGGGTTGTATGCCTTCATGATTGGCAGTATCTTCGGGTCGCTGTTTGGTAGCTCCCGCCATTTGCAAACGGGGCCCACCAATGCCACCTCAATTATTGTGGCCAGCACGCTGGCGCTGTATCTGGAACACGAGCATTTTATGGGCCTGGTGTTTTTTCTGGGCTTTATTTCCGGGGTTATTCAACTGGCGGCCGGATATTTACGGTTGGGCAATTTAACCCAGTTCCTTTCCCGTTCCGTTCTGGTAGGCTTTATTGCCGGGGCCGGTTTACTGATTGGTATTAATCAAATACCCAATTTATTGGGGCTGCCGCGGAAAAGTAATAATTCCGTTATTGAAGGTATTCTCCATCTTTCCATTCATATTCACAAAACAGAACTGGAAATCATGGCAATTGGCGTTGGGGTAATTTTGCTGGTGCTCTTTTTCAATAAGGTAAGCCCCAAAACCCGTTCCGGCATTCCCATGTTGCCCTCTTATTTAATTGCTATTCTAACGGCCGCGGTTGTTGTCATGGTGTTTGAACTGGACAAAATCGGGGTGAAAATTGTGGGAGACATTCCCGGATCCCTGCCGCCCCTGTCAATGCCGTATTTCAATCTGGAATTTCTACAGGTGCTAACGCCCGGGGCCATTGCCATTGCCCTGATTGGCTTTGCAGAATCTACCTCTGCGGCCAAAACAGTGGCAGCATTCACCAACGATAAGCTGGACATGGACCGCGAGTTTAAGGGGCAGGGGATTGCCAAAATTGCCTGTTCGTTTTTTAGTGGCATTCCGGTATCCGGTTCGCTTACCCGAACCCAATTGTGTTACAAGGCCGGTGCGGAAACGCATATGGCAAACATAATGGCCGGTGGGCTGCTGGTGGTTGTGGTGATGTTTTTCAGTCCGCTGGTGAAATATATTCCCTTAAGTGGGCTGGCGGGAATTGTGTTAATTATTGCCGCATCCATGGTGGACTGGAAGTATGTGAAGCTGGCAATACGCTCCAGCCGAGCCGATACCATTGCCATGGCCGCCACCTTCCTGGGTGCCATTATGTTTCCGCTGGATACGGCCATTTACATCGGCGTAGGTATTTCGCTGGCGCTCTTTTTACGCCGGGTGCAAACACCCCGCCTAGTGGAATTGAATTATACCCCCGACGGGCATTTTGAGGAATTGCGGGAAGGGGACCCGCGCACTTTTCCGGAAATTTCCATTGTGAACATTGCCGGTGACGTCTTCTTTGGGGCGGTGGATGCCATGGAAGCGGAAATTTTGCGTTATGCCCGCCGGAAAGATTTAAAGGTGCTGATTCTGCGTTTAAAACGCGCCTGCTGCCTGGATGCCACCTCCATCACCACCCTGATGAAAATTTTTAATGATTTAAAAGCTGAAAACAAACTGTTGCTGGTTTCCGGCGCAACGGATGAAATTCTGGATATTTTTAAAAAATCCGGTCTGGAGGATATGCTGGGGCCGGATAAAATATTCCATGCCGACCGCACGTTGTTTCATTCCACGCAATCTGCACTTCACTTTGCACTGAAATACCTGAAAGAAAACTTTGGCATTGAATATCCCATTGACGTGCCATATTAATGCCGCGTGTGGCGTTCCGGTGACAAACAAAAGACCGTTATACGGGAGAAATGTCATGAAAAAATATCTCATCTGGATAGAAACTGCCGTGGGCCTTACAGCCATTGCACTGTTTTTTGTGATGTATATTGCAGAATTGCTTCCCCATCACGGCCCACCGGTTACCATACGCTGGATTCGGGCACACCTGGGCCGTACGGGGCTAATTTTGCTGAATATCGCCGTGGTGCTGGCCTTCTTGTTGCTCCTGCGCTATCGGCGCCCAACGCGCAATGTGTGGGTTTCCCGCGGCGCGTTTATTGCCTTCTTCATTGCCTTGATGACGGAAATGTTCGGCTACGCCCTGATTGTCTATCTGGCTTCCTCCTTTGTTGGAGGCCCGTCCCATTTAACCGAACGCTATTTTGAGGTGGTGGGACACTGGGGGGCGGTTGTCGGCACCCTGTTGAGTTTGGGTGGCATTGCACTGATTGCCTTTGGGTGGTACAAAATTCACCGGGCGACCGGTCTGGTAACGGAAGGGATTTACCGCTATATGCGTCACCCGCAATACAC
>WGBF01000311.1 GCA_015494485.1 bacterium
ACATTGCGGCCATGCGGCACATGCCGGAACTGGAAGTACAGGTTGTTCCCAGCTGGCGCAATATGATGTTTTTACTCAATACCCAAAAACCCCCGCTGGATAATCTGTATTTTCGTAAAGCATTGCAATATGCCTTTGACTATACCGCAGCAGTCCAATACGTGCTTGGGGGAACAGCCACGCCGGCGATTGCTCCCGTGCCCAAAACCATGTGGGGCCATGCAACGGATTTAAACATGCCCCGCCTGGACCTTGACAAAGCCCGGCATTATCTGCAATTAAGTGGAATTGATCCCGATACCGTTCGGTTGACCTTACGCTACGTGGCATCCGTTAACGCGTATGAACAATGTGCCTTAATGTTGCAAAATAATCTGGCAAAGTTGGGGATCCGCCTGGAGTTGCAGCCCGGATTATGGAATGTTATCTGGGAACAGGCACGTCAATTGAAAACGGCGCCGCATTTAATTTCCATGACCTGGTGGCCAACATATCCTACGCCAGGGGATTGGTTAAAAGGGCTTTTTCACACGCAGGAGCCAAATTTGTTTAATTTAAGTTATTACCATAACAGCCGGTTCGATTCTCTGGTAGATGCCGCCATGCGGCTGGAAGCAACCGACCGGCCGAAAGCCATTCAGTTGTATCAGGAAGCGCAAAAGATGCTGGTGGATGATGCCGTGGCTATATTTTTTGCAGATTTAATGGTGCGCTTTGTCAAGCGGCGTTCGGTAAGTCCGTTGCATCCCAATCCGGCTTATGAAATGATTTATTTTTACAATCTTTACAGGAGAACACCCCGGGAATGGTCCGCTTTATCCTCCGTCGGCTGGTAGAATCGGTTTTGGTGGTTCTGGCGGTCGTGTTATTGACCTTTATTGTTGTTCGGGTATTGCCCGGAAATCCCCTGACCACCTGGCTGGGGCCGCATCCCACAGCAGAACAACTGGAAATTGCCAGAAAACACCTGGGATTGGACCAGCCCTTACTGAAACAAACCGAGTTATTTTTCAAGAATTTGCTGCGGGGCGACCTTGGCGTTTCCCTGCGGACTGGTCAACCGGTCAGTGTGGAAATCCAGCGCCGTTTTGCCGCAACCCTGGAATTAACCACTGTGGCAATGTTGTTGTCGTTTATGCTGGGTGTTCCGGTGGGTGTGCTGGCCGCCCGCTATCCCCGCCATTGGCTTGCACGCCTGGAAAAATGGTTGTCTCTGTTTGGCATCGCTATTCCGATTTTCTGGTTGGGCATGTTGTTGCAAATGGTGCTGGCGGGTTCACTGAACATATTGCCATTGCAGGGGCGTAGTGTGCTACCGCCGCCAACCCACTCCATAACCGGATTGTTATTAATCGATACCCTGTTCAATGGCGAATGGCGCAAATTTCATGATGCGCTACAGCACATTGTAATGCCCTCATTAACGTTGGCCATGGCAAGTTTTGGTATTATTACCCGTAATGTTCGGGTGTCCATGGCAGAAGTGTTGCGACGCCCGTTTATCCAGAATGCACGGGCAGTAGGCATCCCCGAAAATCGCATTTTTTTCCGCTATGCGTTAAAAAATGCGTTAATTCCGGTCATTACTGTAGCGGGATTGGTTTACGGCTATTTGCTGGGCGGAACGTTTCTGGTAGAGCAGGTATTCGACTGGCCCGGCGTGGGACAACTGGCGGTGTACAGCATTTTAACCAATGATATGCCCGTGGTGACCGGTGTGGCATTATTGTACGCAGTTATTTACACCGGAATCAATTTTATACTGGATATCGGGTACCGAATCATTGACCCGCGGTTACGAGGATAATTAGCGCGTGAGAATACTGAGCCGTTTGAAATTTCCGTTCAGTGTGTGGTATCTTGTAGTGCTGGCCGTTATTGCAGTTCTGGCGCCGTGGGTAACCCCCTATCCGCAGGATGCGCAAAATGCCATGCATTTTGAACAAAAATTACTTCCCCCATCCCTGGCGCATCCTTTTGGTACCGATGCCCTGGGACGCGATGTGTTTACGCTGGTGTTGTTTGGTGCACGGCTATCTTTAATCACGGCTATCAGCGTTGTTGGTCTGGCCCTGGTCATTGGGGTACCATTAGGTTTAATTGCCGGTTTTAAAGGGGGATGGCTGGAAAGTATTATTATGCGGATTTGTGATGTTTTTCTGGCGTTTCCGCCATTACTGTTACCAATTGTTCTCACCGCGGCATTGGGCCCCAATTTACGCCACGCCATTATCGCCGTTGCGGTTTCCTGGTTCCCATGGTATACCCGAATTTTACGCTCCCGGGTGTTACAGGTGCGCCATCAGGCGTTTGTGCAGGCGGCCCGCATTGCAGGAAATACGGATTCGCAAATCATGGTTTCACACATTCTACCCAACAGTATTCAACCGGTGATGGTACAGGCGACGCTGGATATGGGGTACGCCATCCTGGCGGTGGCAGGGTTAAGTTTCATTGGTTTTGGTGCTCAGCCTCCAGCTATTGAATGGGGTTTGATGATTACCCAGGCCCGTTCCACCTTTCTGGATTACTGGTGGACGGCATTTTTCCCGGGGATGGCACTTTTTGTAACCGTGTTGGCATTCAACCTTACCGGTGATTGGTTGCGGAATTTACTGGATGGAACGGCAGTACCCGGTTCAAAACAAAAAGGACTGGCAGAATGAGCCGGATGGGCGCACCGGAAATCCCGTTTTCAGCCTCAGCGTCTACTCCGGATGCGCAGCCATTGCTTGGGGTGAAGGAACTGTGTGTAACAGTGGGCGATGCACCTATTCTGGACAACATTTCCTTTAAACTGCAACCCGGAGAAACCCTGGGCATTGTCGGCGAAAGCGGTTGCGGAAAAAGCACCCTGGCCCTTGCCATTATGGGATTACTGCCACCGGAACTGCGGATTTCCGCCGGCTCAATTACTTTCCGGGGAACGGAATTGGTTGGGTTACCTCCGGCGGCATACCGTAAAATTCGGGGAAAAAAGCTGGCGTTCATTGCGCAGAATCCGGGGACGGCGTTCAATCCGCTGCAAACAATTGGAAGCTGGATGCTGGATGCCATGCGGGTTCATTTTGACAGTCCACGGGAACAGCTCCGCCGGAGAGCACTGGACGTGCTGGAAACCGTGGAATTTGCCGATCCCCTGCGTGTCTGGAACAGCTATCCGCATCAGTTAAGTGGGGGGATGTTGCAGCGGGTGCTGATTGCCACTGCGCTGTGCCTGGAACCGGACGTATTAATTGCAGATGAACCAACCACGGCTCTGGATGCTACTATCCGGCGCCAGATTGTGGAATTACTGCAAAAGATACAGCAGAAAAGCCACCTGGCGTTCATTATCATCTCCCACGATTTTGGAATAATCCGGGCGCTTTGCAATCACACACTGGTAATGTATGCCGGACAGGTGGTGGAATATGGGAATACGCAAGACGTGATTCGGTATCCGGCGCATCCGTACACGCTGGGTTTGAAAAATGCCATTCCCCACTTAACCGA
>WGBF01000312.1 GCA_015494485.1 bacterium
GGATATCCCCGCCGTCCCGGCACCTCTTTGCGTGCGGCAGAAATTTCCCGCAGGGCTTCGCAGTAGTTGGTCATATCGGTTAAAATAACCAATACGTGCATGTTGAGGTCGAAGGCCAGGTATTCTGCAGTAGTAAGGGCCATTCGTGGGGTGGCCAGGCGTTCAATAGCCGGATCGTTGGCCAGATTTAAAAACAACACCGAACGTTCCAACGCGCCGGAATCCCGGAAATTATCGATAAAAAACTGGGCCTCCTCAAAAGTAATGCCCATGGCACCGAAGACTACGGCGAATTTCTCTTCTTTTCCCAGCACCTTTGCCTGTCGGGCAATTTGGGCGGCAACTTCATTGTGTGGCAATCCGGATCCCGAGAAAATGGGGAGTTTTTGCCCCCGAACCAAGGTATTTAAACCGTCAATGGTTGAAATTCCGGTTTGAATGAATTCCGAGGGGTAATCCCGCGCATAGGGATTAATGGGGCTTCCGTTAATGTCCCGGTACGCATCGGTAATAAGAGGTGGCGCATCGTCAATGGGAACTCCCTGGCCGTTGAATATTCGCCCCAGAAATTCTGGTGAAACGCCCAATTGCAACCCATGCCCCACAAACCGAAACCGGGCTTCTTTCAAATTTAGCCCGGTGCCTCCCTCAAAAAGCTGAATCAGTACCCGGTTGCCGTCCACTTCCAGCACGTTGCCGTGGCGAATCTCCCCCGCAACCTCAATTTCTACCAATTCCTGGTAATGCACATTTTCAGTGACTTCGACCAACACCAGGGGGCCTTGAATATCGGTTGCCGTTCGGTAATGGCGATGAATCATTCTTCCTGTTCCTCTCGTTGTGGTGATTGGTGTTCGGGTTGCTGCTCATGCTGCTTGGTGGCGGCAATCATTTGTTTTATTTCTGCTTCGATTTCCTCCACCAGTTTTTCCAGCCGCTCCAGCTCTTTCTCCGACGTAAATTTAGCCCGGGAGATTTTTTCCAGAATGGGTAATTTCCGAATCTCTTCAATGGAAATGCCTTTTTGCAACGCTTCCTTACTGGTGCGGTGAAAGTGAAGAATGCTTTGCAGCAGGCGAAATTGTTTTTGCAAGGAGGCGTAGGTGTCTTCTTCGTGGAAGGCATTTTGTTGCAGGAAATCTTCCCGCAGGGAACGTGCTGTCAACAGAATAAGCAATTGTTCATCTGAGAGGGATTCCATGCCCACCAGGCGCACAATTTCTTTTAGTTCGTCTTCCTGTTGCAGAATGGCTAAGGCTTCCCGCCGGTCCTGAATGGGCTGTTCACCAAATTTCTCTGCCACGTATTGTTCAATGGCGGCATCGTACAACGAATAACTGGTTAGCCAGTTGATTGCCGGAAAATGGCGTTCGTACGCCAGACGGTCATCCAGGCTCCAGAATACCTTTACAACCCGCAGCGTTGCCTGCACCACCGGATCCGAAAGGTCGCCCCCGGGCGGGGACACCGCCCCGATTATGGAAACCGATCCTTCCCGTTCTTCACGGCCCAGACATTGCACCCGACCGCCGCGTTCGTAAAATTCCGCCAGCCGGGAACCCAGATAAGCCGGATAGCCTTCCTCGCCAGGCATTTCTTCCAGGCGACCGCTCATTTCCCGCAAGGCTTCGGCCCACCGGGACGTGGAGTCCGCCATCACCGCAACGTGGTAGCCCATATCCCGGTAGTATTCCGCTAAGGTAATTCCCGTGTAAATGGACGCTTCCCGGGCAGCCACAGGCATATTGGAGGTGTTGGCAATTAAAATGGTCCGTTCCAGGAGCGGTCTGCCACTGTAGGGATCGATGAGTTTAGGGAATTCCATTAAGACATCGGTCATTTCGTTGCCCCGTTCCCCGCAGCCAATGTATACAATCACCTGGGCATCCGCCCACTTAGCTATTTGATGTTGCACCACCGTTTTCCCACTGCCAAACGGTCCGGGTACGCAGGCCGTGCCGCCTTTGGCCAGCGGGAAGAAAGTATCAATCACGCGCTGCCCGGTGATCAACGGTTCCCCCGGTGCCAGACGTTTTTTATAGGGTCGTGCTTTTCGCACTGCCCA
>WGBF01000313.1 GCA_015494485.1 bacterium
AAACCGGTGAATGGACTGCGGAACCAGGCCCAGATGGCCCATAACCGGAATGCCGATTGCCACCAGGCGTTCAATTAACGGTACGACCGCTTCTCCGCCTTCAATTTTAACCGCTTCCGCACCGCCTTCTTTCATGAAGCGCCCGGCATTGCGGATGGCGTCTTCCTGAGATATTTGGTAGGATAAAAACGGCATGTCGGCCACCAGCAACGCCCGCGATACGCCCCGCCGCACGCATTGAACGTGGTACAGCATCTGCTCCATGGTAATGGGCAGGGTGGTGTCATGTCCGGCCATGACCATGGCAGCGGAATCACCCACCAGAATCAGGTCAATGCCGCTTTCGTCCAGCAGGCTGGCCATGAGGGCATCGTAGGCGGTTAATGCCGCAATGGGCGTTCGGGTTGCTTTCATCCGGACAATATCGGGGACGGTTATTTTTTTCTTTTCCTCATGGAGGGACATGGTTGTTCTCCTGTGTTTTATTTCTGTGGGGTACCCGGATGGCTCCGGTAGAATCGGGATTTCAATTCTTTTAATACCCGCGTAGTTTGTTGAATTTGCAGCATCACGGATTGAAACGGTTCGCTTCCGGGCGTCAAGGTGCGTAACTCTTCCCGTAAGCGTTTTAATTGGGAATTTTGGTGGGCTATTTTTATTCGCATCAAACAATCCACCAGATGTTGTTCCGGTTGGTGAAATTCCTGAAGCAGTCCTTCGGTAAATACGTTCCGCGCGTGTTCATCTTCCAGCCGTTCCAGAATGTGCTGGTGAATGTCTTCCGGAAGCGGCGCTTCCAGTTGAAGCAAATATTGGTAAATATTGGCGAATTCCGGATTTTGAAATTCCTCCGGAAAAAGTTTGTCGGAGACAACCGGTGCAAACATGTCGTAATGCGTCAGTAATAAAACCAGTAAATCCCGTTCCGCGCGCCAGGCACCCGCCAGCATAACGGGAGAGCTGCCGGAAGGAGACGCTGAGGCAGTGGGTGATGCTGCAGATTCTTCTGAAGTGCTTTCCGTGGTAGTTTCGCGTTGCCGCTGCTGTTGCAATTGCCGTTTTTTGCGCTTTAACGCATTTAACAGTAAGGGGATGTCCACATGCCAGCGATTGCCCAGTCGCTCCACGTAAAATCCGCTCATGAAGGGATCTTTAATGTTGGCCAGGGCTTCCAGCGCTACGTCGATGGCCGCGCTGCGCTGACTGGCAATTTCCAGATTGTACTGTTCCTCCAGCGTTAGCAGTAAAAAGTCGAAATAAGGCTGCTTGTGTTCCAGAAACTCCAGAAACGCGTCTGCCCCTTTAGTGCGCACCAGGCTGTCCGGGTCTTCACCGGCGGGTAACAATACCACGTCGGTTTCCAGCCCTTCATTGAATAATAGTTGCCCCCCACGCATGGCCGCTTTTACACCGGCGGGGTCGGAGTCGTAACACAGAACGCATTTTTTGGTGTAGCGCCGGAGAAGCCGGGCGTGTTCTTCCGTTAGTGCCGTGCCACTGGTCGCCACCACGTGTTGGATACCCGCCTGGGCCAGTTGCAACACATCCATGTACCCTTCCACAATAATAACATACTCCTGTTCCCGGATTGCCTGTCGTGCCTGGGGTAATCCGTACAGAATTTGCTTTTTCTGGTAAATGGTGCTTTCCGGGGAATTCATGTATTTGGGGGCATTGGGGTCTTCTTTTAAAATACGGCCCCCAAATGCCACCACTTTTTCGGAAGGATTCAGAATGGGGAACATCAGCCGCCCGCGAAACCGGTCGTAATAGTGATTGGTGCGCTCCCCTTTTTGCAGCAGCCCGGCCCGGAAAAAGTCCTGAATGGGGTAGTTAAATTTCTCAATGTATTTCACCAGTCCGTCCCAGGCATCGGGGGCCCAGCCCAGTTTGTATCGTTCGATGGTGGCGGGTTGGATGCCCCGTGTTTGCAGGTACTGGCGTGCCTGTGCGGAGCGTTTTAATTCCATTTGAAAAAATTTCAGTGCCAGTTCATTGGCGCGGTACAGGCGTTCGTTATCGCTTATTTGTTTCCGGGCAGAGGGAGTGGTGGGCAGTTCAATTCCGGCATCTGCTGCCAGGCGTTTCAGTGCTTCCATGAACGTAATGTTTTCGTATTTCATTAAAAATGCAAACACGTTGCCGCTGGCACCGCATCCAAAACAATGGAAAATTTGCTTATCCGGTACCACATAAAAGGACGGGGTTTTTTCTTTATGGAAGGGACAGAGAGCTTTGTAATCTTTGCCTGCTTTTTTTAGCGTTACGTAACGCCCTATCAGTTCCACGATGTCGGTAGCATTGCGCACCCGATCGATTACTGCATCAAAGTCGCCAGCCATGGGTCTCCGTGCGCCTAAAGGGCGCCACTATTTACATTTCTTGACTTGATTGCCGGAATATGATATATTTTTCAGTTCTAACGTTTCTGAAAGGATTAATTTAAGTCTGGACAACCCAAAAAACAATTTTTAAGGAAACATCACCATGAATCCTGAAGAACCCGTGCAGCAACAGCAAATTAATGTGGAGCTACCCAAGGAACAGGCGGAAGGCATCTATTCCAACCTGGCCATTATTACGCATTCACCGGCTGAATTTGTTATTGATTTTACCCGTTTAATGCCGGGTGTTCCACGGGCAAAGGTATATGCCCGCATCATCATGACGCCGCAGCATGCCAAATCCCTGCTTATGGCGCTGGAAGACAATATCCGCAAGTACGAAGCCCAATACGGCCCCATTAAAGTACAACCGGGTCTTGCCCAGGGCGGGCGTTCGTTTGGGTTTCAGCCGCCGTCAGAAGCGGAGGAGAAGTAAGCGGAACGGACGAATGCAAAGAAGATGTGAATAAATGGGAACCATTGCCGACAATCTTCAACGGGTACAGCAACGGATTGCAGAAGCAGCGGAGCGTTCGGGGCGTGCAGCAGCGGATATAACGCTGGTTGCGGTAAGCAAAACCATTTCGGTCGAACGGATTCAGGAGGCCATTTCTGCCGGGGTGAAACATCTGGGGGAAAATCGGGTTCAGGAGGCGCGGGAAAAAATTCCCCAAATTGATGCACCCGTAACCTGGCACATGATTGGCCACCTACAGCGGAACAAAGCCAAATATGCAGTACGGTTGTTTGATATGATTCAATCCATCGATAACCAGGAACTGGCGCAGGAAGTGGATAAACGTGCCGATCAGGTGAACCGGGTTATGCCGGTGTTGATTGAGGTAAACACCAGTGGGGAAGCGTCCAAGTTTGGGGTAGCACCGGAACAGGCATTGGAACTGGCGCGGCAGGTGGATTCGCTGCCCAATCTGCAGTTGCAGGGATTTATGACCATTGCCGTATTCAGTGAAATAGAGCAGGCGGTGCGGGATTGTTTTAAACGCCTGCGGGAAATTTACGAAACCGCCCGGACTCAATCTTGGGAGCGGGCAAATATTTCGGTGTTGTCCATGGGCATGTCCCATGATTTTGAATGGGCCATCGAAGAGGGGGCAACGATGGTGCGTATTGGTACGGCCATTTTTGGGCCCCGACGCGAGGCATAACAGAACCAAACACGAGGTGATAGTGTGAAGTTAACGCCGTTGGAAATCCGTAAGCAGGAGTTTCGCAAAACCCTGCGGGGACTGGATCCCCTGGAAGTGCAAACCTTTCTGGAAATGGTGGCAGAGCAGTACGAGAAGTTGCTGGAAGAAAATTCCCGGTTGAACCAGGAAATTACCGAATTACGCGCCAGCCTGAAAAATTATCAGGAAACGGAAAAGAATTTGAAAGAAATGCTGCTGAACGTCCAGGAAGTGAAAAAACAGAGCGAGGAAAGCAGTCGCCGACAGGCGGATTTAATTATTAAAGAAGCGGAGCTAAAAGCGCTGGAAATTCTGGAGAATGCTCGAAAACAGGCCAGGCAAATCCGGGATGAAGTGAACTGGCTGAAGTCCCAAAAAGAATCCTTCGTAAACCGGTTGCGCCATATCCTGATGTCCCAGATTGAATTGCTGAGTGTCATGGAACTGGATGACGCGATTCCGGAAGAAATGCGCAAAATGCTGAAAGGGGAAAAACGGCGCCCGGCGGTGACTCCCAAAGCCAGCAAGCAACCGCCCGTAGAAACCCCGGAAGTGACCGACGCTGAAATTTTACTGGATGAGAGCGAGGAGCCGGACTCCGAAAAAGAAAAGCAGAAAAAGGCCGCTTCCCAGGATAGCGGGGAAAAGAAGTCTGAGGATATCAACGATTTCTTCAAAAAAGGAATTCAAATTGATGATTTAATTGAAAACATTCATAAAAAGGGAAAGAAGCAATGAAACGTTTTCTGAAGCCCGTGTTTCGTGGAGTCGCAATTGTTGTATTATTTAGTTTTCTCTTTCAGGCGTGTGCCCCCAGCAAACAATTGTATGCCCCTGAGGTAAAAAAATACAGTTCGGTCAAAGTGTACACCAAGGATGGTCAAACGCTGGAAGGGATTATCCTGAAGCATAAAGGAAATGAGATTATTCTGGTCAGCGAAAGTGACCATAAGCCCCACACCATTGCTTTAAAGGACATCCGGCGCATGGAGCGCTCTGATAAGGTGTACGATTACCATGCCTACCCCATCAGCGAAGCCGAAATCGTAAAGTACAAAGGCAATCGCAATATGTGGGGATACGCCCTGGGTGGGGGTGTGATTAGTGGATTGGGTGGTATTGTGGTGGCATTACCGTTCTGGCGTTCGGAAGTAATTTCAGTACCGCCGTATTTTGTAGGGGGAATTGCTGCTGTAGTAGGGAGCATTTATTTTGCCCGTAAAGGCATGAAGAAGGATTACGAACAGGCGCTGGAAGTGGTGCGGTATGCCCATTTACGGCAGCGGCAACTGGAAGAGGAGAAACGCAAGGAAGAAGAACGATTGAAAAAAATTGAAGAAGAGAAACAAAAGATTTTGAAAAAGTTAGAGAAAAAGAAACAGAAGCAAGGGCAGCAACGCCCGGAAGCAACGGGCAATGAACAGGGTAACGGAGGAGGTCAATGATGAGCGAACTACGCAAACACATTGAAGAAGCGCTGGCTGTTATTCGTAAACATACATCCAGCAAACCGGAAATTGGTATTGTGCTGGGTACGGGGCTGGGTGATTTAGCCAACGAAATCGACAAAGAGGTGGAAATTCCCTATCAGGACATCCCCCATTTTCCGCTGTCCACCGTGGAGTCCCATGCTGGTAAGTTAATATTCGGCACCCTTTCTGGGCGACCGGTCGTCGCCATGCAGGGACGTTTCCACTACTACGAAGGATATTCCATGAAGCAAATTACCTTCCCCATCCGGGTAATGAAGTTTTTAGGGGTGCACACGGTGTTAATCTCCAACGCTGCCGGGGGAATGAATCCCTTGTTTCGCAAAGGGGATTTAATGGTCATTGTAGACCATATTAATTTACTGGGAGATAATCCGCTCATTGGGCCCAATGATGATGAACTGGGGCCGCGCTTTCCGGATATGTCCGAACCCTACAGTAAAGAGCTGATTGCCCTGGCAGAAAAAGTCGCCCTGGAGGAAAAAATTAAAATTCAAAAAGGGGTGTATGTTGCGGTTGCGGGGCCCAATCTGGAAACGCGGGCGGAATACCGCTTTTTGCGTGCCATTGGCGCAGATGCCGTGGGGATGTCCACCGTTCCGGAAGTTATTGTGGCCCGGCACATGAATTTACGGGTGTTTGCCGTGTCGGTCATTACCGATGAATGCTTTCCGGATGCCTTGCAGCCCGTGGATGTGGAAGATATTATTCGCACCGCCAATGAGGCACAGCCCTACTTAACCCGGTTAATGAAACGGGTTGCCGAGCGGTTGTAAAATCGATGTAGCACACTACGAACCATCGTTGCCGGAGGAATAGGCCATGAATGATTTTTCATTGGAACCGTTGGGAAAAATTCTGGTATTTATTGGCCTGTTTCTGGTGGTAATTGGTGTCATCATTCTGTTTGGGAGTAAAATTCCCTACATTGGTCGGCTTCCCGGCGACATCATCATTCAACGAAAAAATTTTACATTTTATTTCCCCATTACCACCTTAATTTTATTAAATTTGCTGCTTCTATTAATTTCCTGGTTATTACGAAAACTGTGAAGGACAGCCCATGTTTAAAGAATTACCTGCCAAGACGCCGGTCCGCGAGCTGGAAGAAGCGGTATTAAAATTTTGGGATGAGAACGACATTTTTAAGAAAACATTAACCTGGCGGGAGCACAATCCGTCGTTTGTGTTTTACGAAGGCCCTCCCACCGCCAATGGTCGTCCCGGTATCCACCACGTGATGAGCCGAACCATTAAGGATGTGGTGTGCCGCTACAAAACGCAAACCGGCTATTACGTGTATCGCAAAGCCGGCTGGGATACCCACGGACTTCCGGTGGAAATTGAAGTGGAAAAAATGCTGGGCATTGAAGGCAAGGAAGAAATTGAAAAATACGGGGTAGCCAAATTCAATCAATTGTGTAAGGAAAGCGTTTTTAAGTACAAAAAAGATTGGGATGAACTCACCCGACGGATTGGATTCTGGCTGGACCTGGAACATCCCTACATTACCTTCGAAAATGAATACATTGAAAGCGTATGGTGGATACTGAAAACCTTTTTTGAACGGGGCCTGCTGTACCAGGGATTTAAAATTTTACCCTATTGTCCCCGGTGCGAAACGCCGCTTTCCAGCCACGAAGTGTCCCTGGGGTACAAGGATGTAAAAGACCCCTCCGTTTACGTGAAGGTAAAATTGAAAAACGAACCGGATACCTATTTCCTGGTCTGGACCACCACCCCCTGGACGCTGATTTCCAATGTGGCGCTGGCGGTGCATCCGGATGTGGATTACATCAAAGTGGAATACAATGGTGAAAAACTTATCCTGGCAGAAGCACGGGCCAAGGCCGTTCTGGGAGAAGAATACACCGTATTAGAGCGGTTTAAAGGAAAAGACCTGGAAGGCACCCCGTACGAGCGGTTGTTCGATTTTGTACCCGTGGACAAAAAAGCCTTTTATGTGGTGCTGGGGGATTTTGTCACCACGGAAGATGGAACCGGCATTGTGCACATTGCACCGGCTTTCGGTGCGGAGGACTACCAGGTAGGGCAGGCGTATGATTTGCCGGTGCTTCGCCCGGTGGACAAGAGTGGTCGGTTTGAACCGGTGGTTACCGACTATGCCGGTATGTTCGTCAAAAAAGCCGATGAAAAAATTATTGCCGATTTAAAAGCCCGCGGCATTTTGTTTAAAAAGGAAACCATTGAGCACAGCTATCCTCATTGCTGGCGCTGCGATACCCCGTTGTTGTATTATGCCCGGGAGTCCTGGTACATCCGCACGACCCAGTTCAAAGAAAACCTCCTGCGCAATAATGAAAAGATTAACTGGCATCCCCCGGAAGTGGGTACCGGCCGGTTTGGCGAATGGTTGAAAAACAATGTGGATTGGGCTCTTTCCCGGGACCGCTATTGGGGAACCCCATTAAACATCTGGATTTGCCAGTCGTGTGACCATCGCGAAGCGGTGGGCAGCATTGCAGAATTAAAGGAAAAAGGCCGCAATGTTCCCGATGACATTGACCTGCACAAACCCTATGTGGATGAAGTAGTGCTGGAGTGCCCCAAATGCGGTGGGGATATGAAGCGCGTTCCGGAGGTAATCGATGTGTGGTTTGACTCCGGAAGCATGCCGTATGCCCAATGGGGATATCCGCATAAAAACAAAGAATTGTTTGAGAAGAACTTTCCGGCAGATTTCATCTGCGAAGGTATTGACCAGACCCGTGGTTGGTTTTATTCCCTTCTGGCAATTTCCACCATGTTGTTCGATATGCCGGCTTATAAGAATATTGTGGTTAATGAACTGATTTTGGATAAGCATGGCCAGAAGATGAGCAAGTCCCGCGGGAATGTGGTGCGCCCGGAAGACGTAATTGCCAAATTTGGTGTGGATCCCCTGCGGTGGTATTTTAT
>WGBF01000314.1 GCA_015494485.1 bacterium
ATATTTATCCATGGAAGCAATGCCGCTGTCGTCCCACGGGCCGCCCATCTCGTAATCGAAACCGAACATCAGGTAGCAGCGGAACACATCAGAGCCGTATTTTTCCAGATATTCTTCCGGATTTACCACATTCCCCAGGGATTTGGACATTTTTTGCCCATCCGGTCCTTTGATGACCCCCTGATGGCGGAGAGAGGTGAACGGTTCTTCAAATTGAATGTGGTTGAGGTCGTGAAGCACCATGGTAATGAAGCGGGCATACAACAGGTGCATGGTGGCATGTTCAGCGCCACCTACGTACATATCCACCGGACACCATTTGTTGACAATGTCTTTGTCAAACGGTGCGGTATCCAGATGGGGGGTAAAATACCGCAAAAAGTACCAGGAAGAATCCACGAACGTATCCATGGTATCCACCTCCCGGGTGGCGGGTCCGCCGCATTTGGGACAGGTGGTGTTTTTGAATCCCTCGTGGTACTGGAGTGGGGATTCCCCGGTGGGGCGGAAATCCACATCGTAGGGCAGTTCCACCGGTAAATCTTCTTCCGGTACGGGTACTTCGCCGCACTTGTCACAGTAGATAATGGGAATGGGTGCACCCCAGTACCGCTGACGGGAAATCAGCCAATCCCGCAAGCGGTAGGTTACTGTTCCTTTGCCGATGCCTTTTTCTTCCAGCCAGCGAATGATTTTTTGCCGCCCTTCCTGAGAGGGTAGCCCGGTAAATGGACCGGAATTTATCATGGTACCTTCGTCGGTGTAGGCCTCCGTTAACGGGGCATCCGGATCTTCGCCGGGTTTTAAGATGACTTTCCGGATGGGCAATTCGTATTTGGTGGCAAATTCAAAATCGCGTTCGTCATGACCCGGTACGGCCATTACCGCCCCCGTTCCGTAGGAAAGCAGCACGTAATCGGCAATCCAGATGGGGACCTTTTCGCCATTTACCGGGTTGATGGCAAACGCGCCGGTAAACACACCGGTTTTTTCCTTGTTGGTGGCGGTGCGTTCAATTTCGGTTTCCCGGAGTGTTTTTTCGATGTATTCCTCCACTGCCTGCCGTTGGGCGGGGGTGGTAATTTCTTGCACCAGCGGATGCTCCGGCGCCAGCACCATGTAAGTGACCCCAAAGAGTGTATCAGGACGGGTGGTAAATACCTTGATGGTGCGTCCGGAATTGTCTGCCAGGGGGAATTCAATTTCTGCCCCCTCGGAACGGCCAATCCAGTTACGCTGCATGATTTTGGTTTTTTCCGGCCAGTCCAGCTTGTCCAGATTAGCCAGCAGGCGCTCCGCGTAGGCCGTAATCTTGAAAAACCACTGGGTTAAATTTTTCCGGATTACCGGGGTGCCGCAGCGTTCGCACACACCGTTATCCACCACCTGTTCGTTGGCCAGCACCGTGTTACAGGAGGGACACCAGTTGACCGGTGCATTAGCGCGGTACGCCAGTCCGGCCTTGTACAGTTGTAAGAAGACCCACTGGGTCCATTTGTAGTATTCCGGGCGACTGGTAATTACTTCGTGGTCCCAATCGTACATGGCACCAATGGCCCGGAGCTGGTTGCGGATGTAACGGATGTTTTCTTCGGTAATGTCGTGGGGATGGCCACCGGTTTTGATGGCAAAATTTTCGGCCGGTAAGCCAAACGAGTCAAAGCCCATGGGTTCAAAGACATTGTGCCCACGCAGGCGCCGGAACCGCGCCCAGGAATCAGTTGGGCCGTAGTTGAACCAGTGTCCCAGGTGGAGTTTATCGGAGGAGGGGTAGCTGAACATCACCAGGGTGTAGCATTTGTTCTGATACTTTGAAAAGTCCGTTTTGTACAGTTTGGTTGCTTCCCACTTTTTTTGCCATTTGGCTTCGATTTCTTTGAACGGATAGCCCATTTGGTAATACTCCCTTTTCCCGTTTTTAGCACATGTTTAATTGACCAATTGCGTTACAAATAAACCCACCGGGTAAATTTTCCAGTGGGTACGTGTAGTGCAATTGTCTTTCAATCTGAACCATTAATTTCAAGTAAAAAATATACGAAGGGTGTGCAGAATATTCAAGGTGTTTAGATGATGACGCCGGGCCTGGCCATCGCGGAAAGAAAGCACCAGGTGGATTTTTATTACCTGAAAATGGAACGAATCTGAAGGTTGGTACAGCCGGTATACGGGATGGCCGTTTCCTTGGTAGAAAATGGACCATCCCGGAAGATTTTTTACTTTCTGGAAAGAGTGGAATAGCGAAAGAGGAAATGATGAAAAATACTTATTTCCCGAATTTTTCCCGGAAAAACGCTACCGTCCGGCGCAGACCTTCTTCCAGAGTTACGGAAGGTTCCCATCCCAGTTCTTTACGGATGCGGCTGTTGTCCAGTACGCTGCGCCGCTGTTCCCCGGGTTTGGCTTCGCCATGAACTTCTTCAATGTTGGCGCCGGTAAGTTCCCGCAGTAAGCGAAACAGGGTGTTAACGTCGGTTTCCACGCCGGTGCCCACATTGTAAATGCGATTATCCCCGCCGGTCAGGGCCAGTTCATTGGCTTTGACCACATCGCCTACGTAAGTGTAATCGCGGGTTTGCAGGCCATCGCCGTTAATGATGGGCTGTTCGCCTTTTAGCATGCGGGTGGTGAAAATGGCCACCACACCGGCTTCCCCGTGGGGATTTTGCCGCGGGCCGTAAACATTGGCATACCGCAGAATGGTGTATTTCAGGCCGTAGGTGTGCTGATAAAAATACAGGTATTTTTCCGTGGTAAGTTTGGTAATGCCGTAAGGCGACAGGGGCCGCAGCGGGTGCTCTTCGTCAGCGGGAAAGTAATCCTGCTCCCCGTAAATAGCACCCCCGGTGGAGGCAAAAATGAACTTTTTAACCCCGTGCTTTACGCTGTTTTCCAGAACGTTCAGGGAACCCAGTACATTGACGGTGGCATCGTAAATGGGGTCGGCAACGGATTTGCGCACATCCATTTGCGCCGCCTGGTGACTTACTACATCCGGGCGTTCCTTTTCAAATACTTCTGCCAGTGCTTTGTCCGTAATGTCGATTTCGTAAAATGTGGCAGCCGGGGGAATGTTCTCCCGTTGGCCGGTGACCAGATTATCCACAATCACCACTTCGTGACCCAGTTCCAGATAACGGTCCGCAATGTTGGAGCCAATAAATCCCGCACCACCGGTAATCAAAATTTTCATAAATGCCTCCGTAATGGCTTTTGTTTTTCAACGTATTCGGCCGGAAATGCCCGGACTAAAGGACCAGACTTATTTTGTTGCTTTTAAATAATTTACCGCTCGCCGGGCAATATCCCGACGGTAGTGCATGTCTTTAAAATGAATATGTTCCACCGCCAGGTAGGCGTTGTTTACTGCTGCTTCCAGTTCCGGTGCCAAAGCGGTAATGCCCAGCACCCGGCCGCCAGCAGTGACCAACCGGCCGTTTTCGTTTCGCGTTCCGGCGTGAAAGACCAGCACGTCATCCGGTACCTCATCCAGCCCTTCGATAGGATACCCGGTTTGATACGCATCCGGATACCCGCCGGAGGCCAGCACCACACACACACCATATTCCTCTTTTAACTGAAGGCGGTACCGGTTCAGATTACCGTTTTCCACGGCCAGCATCATTTCCAGGAGGTCGCTTTCCATCAGCGGCAGTACCACCTGCGTTTCCGGGTCCCCAAACCGGCAGTTGAATTCCACCACTTTGGGTCCTTCATCGGTCAGCATCAGACCGCAATACAATACCCCGCGGTATTCAATGCTTTCCTGTTGAAAGGCATGCAACATGGGTTCCACAATTTCCCTGCGGGCGCGTTCCAGAATATCCGGCGTCACAAACGGGGTGGGGGCGTAACTGCCCATGCCACCGGTATTCTTGCCTTTGTCGTCATCCAGAGCCCGTTTAAAATCCTGTGCAGGGTGTAAGATGTGGTAATCGTTCCCGTCGGTAATGACAAACAGGCTGGCTTCTTCCCCCTGCATGAATTCTTCAATTACCACCTGCTCCCCGGCATTGCGGAACACTTTTTCCACCATCATGCTGCGAAGGGCCTGGTGCGCTTCCTCGTGATTTGCGCACACCACACTGCCTTTGCCGGCTGCCAGACCATCCGCTTTGACCACCACCGGACCTTCCGGCAATTGACGGAGGTATTTCAGTGCTGCGTCATAATCGGAGAAAGTGCCAAAATGCGCCGTGGGAATGCCATGTTTTTGCATGAGCTCCTTGGCAAAAATTTTACTGCCTTCAATGCGGGCACCTGCAGCGCCGGGACCAAAAATCGGTAGCCCTTCTGCCCGAAAGGCATCCGCAATGCCAGCAACCAGCGGCTGCTCCGGTCCCACTACCGTAAAATCGATGTGGTGCGTTCGGACAAATTCAATCAACGCCGGAAAATCAGTGAGAGGAATGCTGGCGCATTCCGCCTGCTGGCAAATTCCCCCATTGCCGGGAATGGCGTAAATGTTCTTCACTTCGGGATTTTGAGCGATTTTCCACACCAGGGCGTGTTCACGACCGCCACTGCCAATGACTAAAACGTTCATGGATTCCCCTGAATTTTTGCAGAAAATTACAACGGGAACGCCCCAAATGGGAATCGAAATAATTAATTTTAAATTCGGGTGCAATAGCCAGCCGTAAAAACTACATTTTGAAGTCGATATTGAGGAGGAGTGCCGATGAAATCCACCCGTATCCTGACAATGGTGGTATTTGCCCTGTTCGTGAACACCCTTTGGGGTGGGGAAGGGGTAACGTTGAAAAATTCCCGTTCCTGGCAATTGAGCGGCCGGTTGCAGTTTCAGCATGTGTTTAATCCGGATGTGGAACCGGATGCCCGGGTAACCCGCCAGGGATTCCGCATGCGTCGGGGGCGGTTTCAGGTAAAAGCGCAGTTGAATGATTTTATTGCGGCCCGAATGCAACTTTCGGTTCGGGATGCCCGGGTCCGCATTCTGGACCTGGATGCCACGTTCCGCCTTCTGGGGAACGGGTACCTCCGCGTGGGCCAATTTAAAGTACCCGTGTGGCGGGAAGAATTACGATCCTCCGGCAAATTGTTGCTGGTGGAACGGAGTCCGGTAGCGGCCTTTTTGCTGGATTACAACCTTTCCGGACGGCAAATCGGAATGGAGTTTGGCTGGAAAACCGCTAACGGTATCCGGTTCGTGGTGAATGTGTCCAACGGGTCGGGGATGAATGTTCGGGAAGATGCCGGGCGATCCAAAAGCAATTTTGTGAACAACGGGAAGTTGTTTACCGCCCGCATTACCGTGCCAATTGGAGAGGCTGTGGAACTTGGCCTTTCCGGTGCTTTGAATGAAGTGGGCTACCGCACGGACGGTCTCGTGCCCGTGGATACCCGTGATGTGATTATGGCGGTGGCACCGGATGCAAATCTCCGCTTACCGGGTAATCTGGAGCTTGAGGGCGGTGTGGTATTGGGCATCGTGGGAAAAAATTTTGTTGGCGCAGCGGAAGACGAATCATTTGTGCTGGCCGATGTGACCGGGCGGTGGCTGCGTCCGTTCAGTACGCCGGTTGACAATCTGGCCGGGCTGAGTGCGCTGGAAGTTGCCGGGGGTTTTTCCTACGTGGGGCCTAATCCCTCCAACCAGGAATTTCAAAAGATGCGGGTGTTTCGGTTTGGTCCGGCACTGTATTTCGGAAAGCGTGTTCGCTTGCAAACCAACGCCGAAATTCAACAACCGGCAGATGACAATCAAGAGACCACATATTTAATCCGCACCCAGTTTACGGTTAATTTCTAATGCCGATTGGCCCGGGGTGTGTGCTCCGGGCTTTTTGCGGTGATTCCGGTAAGGAATGGCAAGGCGGGAAATGCGAAGCTGTTTCCTGCCTGTTACTCATATTTGTAGCCGCCCACCTCATCTTCGGAAAATGCCACCCCCAGTCCGTTGGCAATGCGGTTGACAAAATTAAAGTAGCCGGTAATCATGGCAATGTTCAGGATGTCCGCGTCCGTAAAACCAACATCGCGCAGGCGGTGGATGTGGGTTTCGGAAATGCTGCCTGGATTGCGGGTCAGGAAATCCGCGTATTCCAGCATGGCGCGTTCCCGGTCGCTTAAGTCTACGGATCGAAAACCGCGGATGAACGCTTCCAGTTTTTCCCGGTCTTTCCAGTAAAAATTGAGGGCCGCAGCATGGTGCGCCACGCAATATTCACATTCATTGGCCGCCGAAACCACCACGGCAATCATCTCCCGTTCCGGGCGCCGCAGGCCACCTTTCCGAAACATGAGTGCGATATACAAATCCAGATGGGCCGCCATGGCTTCCGGATTCAGACTTTGCACGGACATGATGTTGGATACTTTGCCCCGTTGTTTTTGTAAAATGGCGTAAACGTCTTTTAATGTTCCCTCCGCTTCTTCCGGTGGAATTACGGTTATCCAGCTTACCTTGTTCATGAATCGCTCCTCATTTGTTTTGTAATGCGTTTTTTAATTGTTCGGAATCAAAAATGGGTAATTCACATTGAAAATTGTGGCAGACATAGGCAGTAGCCTGCTGATTTACAGGGTGCAACTCCCGGGTAAACGGTGCCAGACTCGCCAGTTTATCGGCAGTATCCGGGGTGTGGAGCAGAGAAACCTGCCGGGGGAAATAGCCTGCCTGAACCAATTTCAGGAAGGGATGGTCCTCTGCCGGCGAAGCGGGATACGCCAGCACCACTTCCGCGGTGGGACCAAGGGCAAAATCCAGGGCCACCAGTGAAAAGGCAAACGCCCGGGGACTCTTCCGAATGGGGTCGCCGATCGCTTCCAGGGCACGGTTGGCAATGGGTTCCCATTCGGTTCGGCCGGTAAGGCGGGAGAGACGCACCAGGTTGTAAACCATAACGGCATATCCGGACGGCATGGCGCCGTCGTAAATTTCTTTTTTGCGCACCAGCAGCGCTTCCCCATCATCCGGGGTGTGGAAAAAACCGCCGGTGGAATCGGCAAAATGTTGCAAAGCGCTTTCCGTAAGAGTTACCGCTAATGACAGCCAGTGGGGATCAAAGGTGGCCTGGTACAATTCCGTGAGTCCCCAGATGAAGAAGGCGTAATCGTCCAGAAAACCGGGAATGGCAGCCTCCCCCTCCCGATAGCGATGCAGCAAGCGATTGCCCCGGAGCAGGTGCTTTTCCACGAACTGCGCGGCCTGTTCTGCTGCGGCAATGTGGTGGGGTAGGTTCAGTACCCGGCCACTGTAAGCCAGTGAAGCAATCATCAGCCCGTTCCAGTCGGTCAGGATTTTGTCGTCCTTCAAAGGATGCACCCGCTGTTCCCGTACCTGAAATAATTTCTGGCGGATGCTTTCCAGGCGTTCTGCCAGGTCCTCCGGTGCCATCCCCAGTTCCTGTGCCAGCTCTCGGGGCGGAGCGCTTAAGTGCAAAATATTTTTGCCGGTTAATCGCCCGCTGGCTTCTTCGGCATAATTGCCGTTTGCTTCCACATGAAACAGGCGGATAGCCAGCTCGGCCTCTTCGGGTGGGAGCACCTGCTGCAATTCATCCAGCCGCCACAGGTAAAAACGCCCTTCTTCCCCTTCACTGTCGGCATCTTCTGCGGAATAAAAGCCGCCTTCGGGATGGGTCATGTCCCGGAGCACGTAGGTGGCAATTTCCTGCGCTGTTTGCCGGAACAACGGCTCCCGGGTAAGTTGCCAGGCTTCGGTGTACGCGCGGAGTAGCAGGGCCTGGTCGTAGAGCATTTTTTCAAAATGGGGTACCAGCCAGCGATGGTCGGTGGAGTAGCGGTGAAAACCAAATCCGATGTGGTCGTAAATACCCCCTAGGCGCATGCGGGTTAGGGTGTGGGTGACCATATTCAGGGCCTCTACCTGGCCGGTGCGATGGTAGTAGCGCAGCAAAAACAGAAAATTTTGCGGTGACGGAAATTTGGGCGCCTGGCCAAAACCCCCAAACCGGGCATCATACTGGTGCTGAAATTCCTGGAAAGCGGTTGTAAACAGGTGCTCATCCAGTACCGCGCGGCGCCCGGTACCTTCCATTTGTCCCAGAAGCTGTACGATTTGATTGGCGCCCTGGAGCAGCTCCTGGCGGTGATTTTTCCACAAATCCTGCACACGGGGGATTAAATCCAGCATGCCCATGCGACCGTAACGGCTTTCTTTGGGGATGTACGTGGCGGCAAAGAAGGGGCGTTTGTCGGGGGTCATGATAATGGTCAACGGCCAGCCCCCGCTGCCGGTCATCATCTGGCACACCGTCATGTACACGGCGTCAATATCCGGGCGTTCTTCGCGGTCCACTTTAATGCACACAAACGTTTCGTTAAGCAGGCGGGCAACTTCCGGGTCTTCGAAGGATTCGTGTTCCATTACGTGGCACCAGTGGCAGGTGGCGTACCCGATGGAAAGGAAAATAGGCTTGTCATCCCGCCGTGCTTTTTCGAACGCCTCGTCGCCCCAGGGGTACCAGTCAACCGGATTATCGGCATGCTGCAACAGATAGGGGCTTTTTTCGTTGCGGAGATGGTTTTTATATGAAGACATGGGATGTTCTCCTGAGTTTTTGCATGATATCAAAAATAACGCTATGAGCATGAAAATTCGGATGTTGTGGTATTTTCGCATCACTCTAATGTTTTTAAATGTAAAGCTAAAGATAGGAAACAGAATGTATTCCGGAAAACAAAAATCCGGAACGGGAAAGAAAAAACTGATTTGTTTTATTTGGAACGATAATTGGAAAGTGCAGGAT
>WGBF01000315.1 GCA_015494485.1 bacterium
GCACCAGGCGTCCCTGCAGTTCCAGTGTAACATCCTGAAATTCAATCATGGCAATGCTCCTTACACATCAATTATTATGAAAAGGCTAAAACAATTTTGGTCAAAATAAAGTCCATTATCAGCACCCCTAAGGAACTGTACATCACTGTTCGGGTTGCGGCCCGGCCCATGCCTTCAGCGCCCCCTTTAATAGTGTAGCCAAAGTAAGCGCTAATGAGGGCAATCAACAGGCCAAAAAACGGCGGTTTAATGAGCCCCACATAAATATCCTTGGGCAGAATGCCTGCCTTAAAGGACAGCCAGAAAAAATCCGAATCGACGCCCATCCAGGTAACAGTGGCAAACCAACCAGCAATAATAGCTAAGGCGTCGGAAATGATAATCAGCGGGCCCATTACCACCACCGAAGCAAATACCCGGGGAACGATAAGGCGCCCTATCGGGTCGGTACCAAAAGCCCGCAGGGCATCAATTTGTTCACCCAGAACCATATTGCCGATTTCGGAGACAATTTTTGCACCCGTGCGCCCGGCAACCATCAGTCCGGTAACCATGGGGCCTATTTCGCGAATGACGGAAATGCCCACAATGCGCCCCACCATCAATTTGGCACCAAAGGGCTCCAGTTTTTTGCTCCATTCCAGCGCCAGCACCATGCTCACGAATACAGAGGCCAGGATCACCAGAGGCAGGGCCTGATTCCCCATGATGTACATCTGGCGCAGGGTTTCCCGCCAGTAGCGGAAGGCACGGGGGAGTTCCCATAACGCTTTTGCCGAAAATTTGATCCATGCCACGCCCTCTTGGACCCAGGAGAGTTGAAGCAGCGGTTTTATCATTTCCTTTAATAAACCGCTTTTTTGTATATTGGCGCGCAGCATGGTTTCTTATTACGTCCTTCCGGTTAAAAAGTTCAGCGTTAATTCATTACAAAATGTCAATTTAAATACGGATTCCCCTCTGCCAAACATCCAAATAATTTATCGGCACATCGCAAGATAATATTCAATGCATTTTCCGCCGTGACGTGGGATAATTTGGCTGTAAAAGAGCGCCACTTCAGTAGGATTGGATACAAAAATACCTCAAAAGTTTCAATTCTTTCGGGATTGAGGAAAAATGGTAAGCGGTTGACATGGTTCTTTTCTTTCAATAGTTTGAGCTGTGTTGAAACGCAGGAGGTACACACCATGAGACGTCTTTTGGTTTTCTGGGTAATTTTTCTTGTTGCTGCACTGATTGCAGGGGAGAAAGCGCCCTTCAGTATTGATGCGCTGTACAAAGTGAAAAGCGTGAGCAGTCCCGCCATTTCCCCGGATGGAAAACGGATAGCCTTTCGGGTGACAACCTTTTACCTGAAAGAAGGAAAAAGCAACGCCGACATTTACGTCATGAACCTGGATGGTCGCAACCTGCGCCGCATGACGACCAGTGAGGATGCCGATTTTGCGCCGGTGTGGTCGCCGGATGGGAAGTATCTGTATTTTATTTCTACCCGCAGCGGGGATTCCCAGGTGTGGCGGATTCCGGTGGACGGCGGGGAAGCAGAACAACTCACCGACTTCCCTATGGGGGTGGAAGATTTTGTGCTGGCTCCCAATGGTAAATGGCTGGCGTTTTCCACCAAAGTGTTCCCGGAATGTGGGGCCGACGGCGACTGCAATGATGCCCTGCAAACGGATTTGGAAGAAGGAACCGTTCAGGCGCATCTGGCAGACCGGTTGTTCTACCGGCATTGGAATTTCTGGAAGGATGGCAAGCGCACCCACACGCTCCTGTTTGATATTGAGAAGAAAACCTACACCGATTTAACACCCGGAGATTACGATGCGCCGTCCTTTAGTCTGGGGGGTATGAGGGGCTTTGCCTTTGCTCCAGATGCGCGGGAGATGTGTTATGTTTCCAACCACGATTCCAACGAATGGGAAACCACCAATAAGGATTTGTGGCTGGTACCCACCTCGGGCGGAGAGGCCCGCAACATTACCGATGAAAACGAAGCCTATGACGGGGAGCCGCTGTATTCCCCCAATGGACGCTACATTGCGTACAAAATGCAAAAAATTCCCACCTATGAATCGGATCGGTTCCGTCTGGCCATTTATGACCGGAAAACCGGCAAGAAAACCGTGTTGACGGAAGATTTCGATTATTGGGTGGATGATTTTGCCTGGGCGCCCAATTCCCGGTACATCTATTTTACGGCGGAAGTGAAAGGCCATATTCCGCTTTACCGGGTGGACATCCGCAGCAAAAAAATTCGCAAAATTCTGGATGTGAAAACCATCGATGCGTTTGACATCAGTCCCGATGGCAAGTGGGTTGTTTTTTCGCGCCGCTCCGTGGGGGAACCGCAGGAAATCTGGCGGGCAACCACCAGCGGAAAAAGATTGCAACGGCTTACCTTCTTTAACAAAGCGCTGGAAGATTCAGTGGATATTCGCCCCGCAGAAGAAATGTGGATTCCCTCCCCCACCGGACGGAAAATCCACACTTTTATCGTGAAACCTCACAACTTTGACCCCAATAAAAAATACCCGTTGATTTTGAACGTGCATGGGGGACCCCAGGGGATGTGGGCGGATGCTTTCCGCGGCGACTGGCAGGTGTACCCCGGTGCCGGCTATATTGTGGCTTTTCCCAATCCCCACGGCAGTACCGGATATGGCCAGGACTTTACCGCAGAAATTTCCGGCGATTGGGGCGGAAAAGTGTACCAGGATGTGATGGCTGTGGCAGATTCCCTGGCGAAACTCCCGTACGTGGACGAAAATCGCATGGGGGCCATGGGGTGGTCCTATGGCGGTTATATGATGATGTGGCTGGAAGGCCATACTACCCGGTTTAAAGCCATCGCTGCCATGATGGGCGTGTATGATTTACCGGCGATGTACGGGGCAACGGAAGAGCTGTGGTTCCCGCAGTGGGATTTAAAGGGCACCCCCTGGACCTCCGACCTGTATCAGAAATGGTCGCCACACAATTACGCAGCCAATTTTAAAACCCCCTGTCTGGTAATTACAGGGGAAAAAGATTTTCGGGTGCCGTATACCCAGAGCCTGGAATTTTTTACCGCGTTGCAAAAATTGGGTGTGCCCTCCCGCCTGATTGTGTTTAAATACGATGGGCACTGGCCCAGTTACATTCGCAGCATGCCGGTGTATTACAATGCCCATCTGGAATGGTTCCATAAATATCTGGGCGGCGATCCGGCGCCGTATGATACCAAGGAGATGATTCGTAACCGGGC
>WGBF01000316.1 GCA_015494485.1 bacterium
CCGCCCTTTACCCCCTGCACGGATTTAATTAAACCCTGACGGGCCAGCCCCTGCAGCACTTTCCCCATAATCTCCGAGGGAATACGAAATTGCTGCGATAATTCCTTGGCTGTCGTCAATTCCCCCGGCGATTTTTCCGCCATATAAATCATGGAAATTAACGCATATTCCACTTTTTTACTCAGCTTTAACATCGAAACCCGACTTTTTTTGTCGTATTTTTGACGTGCTAATATAATGGTAGGAATCGTTGATGTCAACGGTTATTTATACCGGGTGAATAAATAAATTTTTATTGCCTGATAGACACCGTTTCGACTCTCATCGGGTTGCTGTTTTTACAACCCTTGCCATTCATCACACAATTTGAATTTTAATTTTGAATTCTGAGACCTTTTTTCCATATTTATACCGCCCCTTGATTATTCGTAGGATGTGTCGTTAAAAATTTTTTCAACACGTAAACCAGAGTTATTCTGGAACATCGAACATAAAAATGTTAATATTTTCTTATTTTTGCAAATTTGAGCCTATTCTTTAATTTTCTATAGGTATTGATTTAAACTACAATTTTATATAATATTGGTCACCTAAATGCAAGAGTAAACGGTAGGGGCACAACATCCTTTTTAGTTCGCATTTTTTGGTTTAAAAAATTAAAATTGTTCCAGCACCATACCGGCAATGGTTCTGGAACGGGGAAGAACATCACATGAATTTAAACCTGGATCAATTGGTAAAAACGATCGTTGTAGGCGATATTTCTCATCCCACATTGCGCAAGACCGGCTATGTTACCACCTCTGATGGGACGGTGGAAGTGTACCCCAGCGTGGGGGGAATTACGCTCAATTGCCGGATTGGAGATTCTGCCACAAAATGGATGGCAGACCACGTGGAACCGGGCGTTAGCATTCGCAACACCGGACCTTCCGTGGGAGAATACTCCCCCAATGCCGCGTTGAATGTCCTGGCCTGTATTGGTAACAAAGCCACTGTTTTAACCGGCGCAGCCAAAGGTTCCACCGGCTATGTAACCGGAAAGCACGGCGGTGTGGACCATGTAATGGTGGATTTTGAACCGGACGTCCTGGGGCAACTTGCCATTGGGGACCGAATTCAAATCCATGCTTACGGCGTAGGGCTGCGGTTACTGGATTACTACCCGGACATTCTGGCAATGAACATTGACCCCAATTTGTTGCTGAAAATGGACATTCAGGAAAGTGGCAGTTATTTAACCGTGGGGGTTACGCACCTCATTCCGGCACATCTTATGGGAGCCGGTTTGGGGGCAACATCGGCCCATAGTGGCGATTACGATATTCAACTTTTTGATACGGATGCCATTAAAGAATATGATTTAAACACCTTAAGATTCGGCGATATTGTGGCGATTATGGATTCCGACGCTTCGTACGGTTGGATATATCAAAAAGGCGCCATTTCGATTGGAGTGGTTGTCCACTCTTCCAGTGTCATTTCAGGACACGGACCGGGGGTAACCACCATTTTAACGTCACGCAAAGGAATGATTAAACCGGTCATTAATAAAAATATGAATTTAAAAAATCTACTGTATGGATGAGTTATTTATTTCAATTTACCTGTCCCGAATGCGGCTATGAAGCTGATATTGATGACCATATATATGTTTGTCCGGATTGCCAGAATCCGCTTTTAGCAACGTACGATCTGTACCGGGCACGAAAAGAAGATTATTTAAATCATCTGGAAAATTTGCCAGGGATGTGGCGGTTTATGGGGCTGTTACCAATTCAAAGTAAACCGGTTGCAACATTTAATTTTCGGGAAGGGGATACCCCGATTTACAATTTATCCAACGTTGCAGCTGCTTTTGGATTGAACAAAATTTACATTAAACACGAAGGGGTAAATCCCACCGGCAATATGGCGGACCGTGGGATTTCTGTAACTTACAGTACATTGGAACATCCAACAGCCTTTTATATTGCGGATAACGGAACACGGGTCATAAGCGCCAGTGCTTATGCAGCATTTGTGCAAAAAAAACTGTATGCAACGATACCCCGATTTTTTCCACGGACGTTCATGGGCGAATGTGAAAATTACGGCGCTGTGCTTCAGGCGGTAAAATGGAACCATCAGGAAATCGAAACGGTTAAAGAAAACAGTTATCAGGATATTGAGTTATTTAATCTGGATTCAGACGGTATTTCATTTTTTATTGAAGGGGTTAAAACGGTTTTTCTGGAGCTTCTCTGGCAATTTAAATATTTTTTACCGGAAATTATTGCCATTCCAACGGGTGACGGGTTAACCGCCATTGCGTTCTGGAAGGCTCTGGATGAGTTTCAAAAATTAGGGGGCATCATTAAATCACAGGAAACGCAAATATATTTCGTCCAGCACGAAAATACCGCACCGTTGTTTTCGCTTGTACATGAGGAAAGCTGGACCCCTCCGGAGGATTTTGATTCGATTGCTCCCGATTTATTTACGCACCGGGTATTTTTCCCGGAGTTATTCAAAGAAGTTGTTCGTAAACACAATTGGCATGTGGTAAAAGTCACCACAGAAGCCATTATCGATACGTGGAAAAAATTTGCCCGCATTAGCGGGTACCTGCTATCGGCAGAAGGCAGTGCGGCGTTAGCCGGTATTTTGCCGTTTATTAAATCAACGAAAATTAGAAATCGCAATGTATTAATTCTTAATCCGTCATTGGGTACGCGGTTTATTGATACGATGGGTTTCATACGTGATTAACATTATTTAGGAGTGATGAACATGAGTACGCACGAGATTTCGCTAATTGCCATCGACATCCGAAAGTGGGACCTGGAAACGCAAAAACTTGCTCTCACCAGTTACTTTGTTATACATAATGAAGAACGTTCGGCACAGTTCGAAATTTCTCTTCTGCAACCCACCGATATGGTGGAAGAATTTTTGGGAAAGTTGAAATATCAGGTGGCAAAGTCCTTATTTGAAAATGAGGAAAGTGCCCCGGAAATAGAGATTGAAAGCGAATCCTTTTTACGGCAGAAACTGTACAGTTATTTCCGAAAGATTTTAGGGGAATTAAATAACCCCCGCCGTAAAAAGGGACAGCCCAAAATGATTTATACCACCCACATGGACGTTTACAACGAAAATCAGGATATTTCCTTCCTGCCCAAAGATATTCAGTTTTTTGTGGTTTTGAACTGGGCCCGACGGTATTACGAACGGGAAGACTACCAAAAAGCCATTGAGCCCTTAAAACGGCTGCTGAAACTAAATCCGGAATTTGGATTGGGGTACAAATGGTTAGCCCGTTCGTTGAAAAAAATCCGCAAGTTCGAAGAAGCCATGCGGCTGTATGAAAAATATGCCGAAGTGGACGGCTCCCTGGACTCATGGTTGGACCTGGCCAAATCCTACCGGAAAGGGAAATTGTTCGACAAATC
>WGBF01000317.1 GCA_015494485.1 bacterium
CGATGGGCAGCATCATCATCCGGGGGACGCCCACAGCGCGGGCACGCCGGTGCTTCAATCCACTGCACGTTATCCTGCCGGCATTTTTTTATGCTTCCCAGGTGGGGTACAAATCCGCCGGGCGTTTTTTCTACCCCGTAAAAATAACGGGATTCCACCAGGTCCGCCACATGGCCCAGGCTGGCCGTAACCACCAGAATAAATCGATCAGTCACCGCCTCGTAAAACGGCTGGCCATTAATGACAAAGGTACCCGGTTTACCGAAAAACTGGCTAATCTGGCGTGCTTTGGTGGGGCTTTCCACCACAAACAACACCGGTTCCAGTTGCGGCAACGCCCCCAATTCGGCCTGCAGGCGGGTGTTTACCAACTCCTGCCGAAGGTGTTCCCAGTCCACATCTGCAGGGCTCTGCGCGGTTTGAAACGGAATTCCGTACAACATCGCCCGCTCGGCAAAAGCCGTCAGGCGCGCCGGTGTGTCCAGCACAATTGCCGCCCCGCGGGTCAGGTGGCCTTTCCACATTCGAGAGGTTCGGCCGCTGGCCTGTAAATAGGTGGACACATCCGGAATAACCAACCGGTTTTCCTCTACCAGCACCCCCGGTGCCAGAAACGAAAAATCCTGCCGTTCAAAAAAGGAGCGAATTATTTCGCGCACAGCCTGCCGGGCTTCTTCCTTGCGGCGCAGGTACGGCAGCAGTCGGCTAATTTCGGGATGATTGCGGAACAACCCGGCCAGGTGCACTAAAAATTGGGGAGAAATGGCCTCCAGGTCCTGCACGCCAACCGTGCGACGGGGAATGCCCACGAACACTGCGCTTAAAATGCGAAGCGGCATGTCAATCCCGCGCACCAGCAACCCGTATGGTGTGGCCACTCCCACCAGAAAATCTATTTTGCCCTCCTGAAATTGTTGAATGATGCTGTGGCGCCGGGCCGCTGGTAAATCACTTACTACCGCCGCAGCGGAAATTTTCTGGCTGACCAGCTGCTCTGCCACCTGCCGGGCTTCCGCTTCGGTGGTGGTAAAAATCAGCCCACCGGAGGGCAACTGACGGAGAATTGTTTCCAGCACGTCGTACGGTTGAGGCGACACGGTTGGCAGGGCAATATCCACCACATTTCGAATGGCCTGTTTCATGCGCCCGACGGAAAAATTGAGGAGCTGGGTAAACAACCGTGATTTGCGTCCCGGATTGGCCGTAGCGGAAGACACCCAGATTTGCCCAACCTGCGTTTCCGGATGGCGCTGCCCGCTGCGCACTTCTTCTTCCGAAAACCCCAGCAGGCGCAGTAACCACTCCACATTGCGGGAGGTTTTGAGTACCGCATCCACATCATCCACGAAAATGTGGTCCATCGTTAATTGTACCAGCTTTTCCCGGTGGCGACTGAAAAAGGCAGTGGTGGTAAGGAGAACGTCGAACTCGTGCTGCATCAACGCTGTAAAAAAGGCCTCCTTCTCTGCCCGCTTCATGCGCCCCCGAAATGCCAGTAACCGCACTTCGGGACAGCAGGTTTGCAGCCGCTGGGCTACCTGTTCCAGTAAAACAGAATTGGGGACCATCAGGTAACTGTGTTTACCCCGTTGCGCCAGAAACCCGCTGTAGGCAATTCCCAACAAGGTTTTCCCCACCCCGGTAGGGGCAAGGGCAGTAAAACTTAACCCCAGCAGCAATTTTTTACTCCAGTACCGTTGCACCGGAGTTAGCTGAAACCCGGTGCGTTCCCGGAAAAATGCCTCAAATTCCCGAAAGGCTTCCAGGTGATACGGCTGGTTTAACGGGATGTTTTTGGTATGGCATTGATGGGCGTTGATTTCGGCAGTGCTCAGTTGCTGGCCACACACCGGACACAACTGCTCATACACCGCAACAAGGTGGGGTTGCTCACTCATGAACGGATTTTCCTCTTTTCTTTCGGGATAAATTATTGGCTTCCGGTGAGAAAAACAATGCACATTGCGGTTCGTTGCTGCACAATAATGCACAGAGTGCACAATGTAATGCACCCTACATACTTTATTTGTAAAATATTATTAATTGTGAACAATCCGAAAGAATGGGCCGTATATTTTACATCAAATGAAAAACGGGACGGGTAAATGAAACACTTTATCATACACAGAACCCTCTTTACAGCAGTAATAATGCTTTTGCTTTTCCGCTTCTCCGGTGCCCATGAACCGTTGTTTGGCCTGGGCCCTCATACCATCGGGAAATATGCCTGGGCAGTGGAATCCGAATTTGAAAAGCAGGGTGCGGACCTGGCCAATGCTATTGAAATTCTTTACGGTTTGACCCCCAATGTGGCCATTACCCTGGCAACACCCTATTTGTTTGAAAGCGGAGAAAGAGACGCTGGTTTTGGGAATATCACACTGCGGGGAAAATATCGGTTTATCCGCCTGGACAGTCCCGGTGCCAGCACCGCCTTTGCGTTACACGGTGGGATTCGGATTCGGCGCAGTCCGCAGATTACCGGCCCCGCACCGAATTTCTTTGTGGGAATTTCCTTCGGATACGAATCCCGTCGGCATTACGCATTTGCCGATTTCCGCTGGATTCAGCGCAACAGCACTGACAATCTTCAACCCGGTGGCATTGCGAACCTGGAAGCTGCCTATGGTATTCGCCCCTGGTTGCTGGAATACAAACAACCCGACCTGGTACTTTTGATTGAATTTCTGGGGGAATTTGTCGGGAAGAATCAATTAAATGGCAACACCGTACCGGGAAGCGGCGGACAGCGGTTCAGTGTGGCACCCGGGTTTTTATTCAGTATTCGCAATGTCATGCTAAAAGGGGGCATTAAAATTCCCGTACAGCAAAGCAACGCCCTGATTGACGAAGACCCCACCGCCGTTCTGGGCATTGAAATTCACATGCCACCATTCAAATAATGATTACATGAAAGGAGTCTATCATGAAACACATCACATATATTTTAACCGCGCTGTTTATTATTGCTTACAGTGTTCATGCCCAATCTCAAAAAGAAAACACCCCGCCATCCACAAAAAAAATGATTGTGCACGTGGACGGCATGGCCTGCCCTTTTTGTGCCTTTAGTGTGGAGAAAAAACTGGAGCGCATCAAGGGGGTGGAATCCCTGGAAATAAAAATCAATGAAGGGCGGGTCGTATTGCTGCTGAAACCCGATGCTTCTGTGGATTCTACGGTGGCAAAACAAAAAATCACCGAAGCCGGCTTTACCCCGCGGAAGGTTGAATTCCTATCGGAAGTGGCAAAATAACCGCACAGGTTGTGGGGTACGGTTCCCATTCGGGAATGACTATTTTCCCGGGCATAAAGATTCTGTTTTCAGGGGAATCCAGTAATCAATGAGATGTCTCGACTCCGCTTTGCTCCACTCGACATGACAATTGTTGGGGTGATCCAGAAAGAGATGTCTCGACTCCGCTTCGCTCCGCTCGACATGACACTATCGGAGCATTCTGATCGTAGCCCGTCGCACAAGCAACGTGCAAAGCCAGGGATGGCGGCATATTCAATCTTTCCTGTCACCTCGACCGAAGCATCGACGCTGTCGGTGCTGAATTGAGAGGTCTCAAAACGGTAATTCGGCCCCGTCATCTCGACTGGAGCGAGCGCAGCGAGCGGAATGGAGAGATCTCTCTTTGTTCACCTGGTGCCAAAGGAAATTTTCAGGGGAATATGGTAATCAATGAGATGTCTCGACTCCGCTTCGCTTCGCTTCGCTCCGCTCGACATGACACTGTCGGATCATTCTGATCGTAGCCCGTCGCATAAGCAACGTGCAAAGCCAGGGATGGCGGCATATTCAATCTTTCCTGTCACCTCGACCGAAGCATCGACGCTTTCGGTGCGGAATGGAGAGGTCTCAAAACGGTAATTCGGCCCCGTCATCTCGACTGGAGCGAGCCCAGCGAGCGGAATGGAGAGATCTCCTCCTTTTCATCTTATGCCAAAAGAAATTGCTAATGGGATGCCAATAATCAATGAGATTCCTCGACTCCGTCCCGCTGCCGCGGGACTCCGCTCGGAATGACAATTCAATGGTACAATAAAGCTAGAACGTATGTCGGGTCATTCCCGGCGACGCGCGAAGTTAAGCGATCCCGGTCCCACT
>WGBF01000318.1 GCA_015494485.1 bacterium
GGAATGAATCACATAACCGGAGGTGAACAAACCATGACCTGTGAAAAATTTCGGAATTTGATTTCCTTATATCTGGATCATTTGCTGGCAGAGGATGAAGTGGAAGCTTTTGAAAAACATCTGGAAGAATGCGAAGATTGCAAAACCTATTTCGATGAAATAAACTATGCCAATGAGTTGTTTGGCAGCATGATGGATGAGGAAGTGCCCGAAAAGCTGGTGGAGCGGATTAAGAAGACCATTCGTTCGTTATAAAAACTGAAAACCCACAACTGAAAAGTCCCGCTGGTGAGCGGGACTTTTTTCTTCTCTTATTTCTCCGGCATGTAGCGTTTAATTTTCATTTTGACTTTAATTTTCAGTTTCATGGAGAAACCCTCCTGTGTTGTTATTTGTTTTACGCCAATATGCACTATTCATTTCCGTTCTCCTGTGAACAATCGCAATTACTACAATTAATATGCCAAAAATGTTTCGGATTTACCTAATTTTCGTAACCTGTTGTTTTATTGATGGTTACATCGTAATTGTGGGGCAACGGATTTGATGGGCGTCAATTGGGTGGTGAAAAAGGCGACATTTTATCCGTAAAAATGTCGCCTTTTTGCTACACTTTTTGTTATTCCCCTTTTTTGGGCAGTAATTTGTAGGTGTAATTCAGGGGAATCTGCGCTTTGCGAATCATGGCGGACACGGAGCAATATTTCCACTGCGACAATTCAATGGCTTTTTCAATTTTATCCTTGCTGGCTTCCAGGTTGTCCCCGTAGAACCGGTATTCCAGGTCAATTTTGGTGTACACCTTGGGATGTTCCGCAGCACGTTCCGCTTCAACAACCACTTCAAATTTATCCACATCCACGCGCATCTTTTCCATTAACGAAGCCACATCGGCACCGGTGCAGCCTGCCAGACTGATTAAAAACAGTTCCATGGGCCGTGTGCCCGCGTTGGAACCGTGAAACGTTTCGGGACCATCCATGGGTACCCAGTGTCGGCTTTCCCCCCGACCAACAAATGTAATGCCTTCAACCTGTTTTACAATAATGGCCATGTGTCACTCCTTTCTTCTTTAGTTCTGCAACGTCTTCATGCACTCAGAGTAGTTGTTTGACTTTTTGTTCAAAATAGGAGAGTGGCCGGTAGCCCACCACACGGTCCACAACGTTTCCGTTTCGGTCGATAATAAACGTTGTGGGAATTGTGCGAATGCCACCGTACAGATTCGCAACCTGTTGATTGCCCAGCACAATCGGATACGTTACGCGGTAGCTCTGGATAAAGGGCTTTACCGCCCGCCAGCCGTACTGATCCAGTGAAACGCCGATGACAACCAGTCCGCGATTCTGGTACCGTTCATATAGGCGGATGAAGCCGGGTATTTCCCGACGGCAGGGCGGGCACCAGGTTGCCCAGAAGTCCAAAATAATAACCTTCCCTTTGTAATCGGCCAGTTCCAGGGTGGAACCATCGGCAGTCTTTAAACGGAAATTGGGGGCGGACAATTCGCCCGTCCCCAACCGTTCGCTTTTTTTACTGCAGGAAGACAGTAATATGCCAATGCTGAGTATCAGAAACAGAGTAAAAAGGGATTTACGTTTCATTGACTCATCTCGTTAGTTTGAACCGTACATCTGCTTGTAACCTTCCAGAATCCGCTGCACAAAGTGCGGTTCCGGTAAGGCGCCTTCAATGGCGTAAGTTTCCCCAACCATCGTGCGCGGTACACCCCGCACATTGTACTTCATGGACAGATGGGGAAATTCCGTGGCTTCCACCATATCCGCAGTGATATTGTCATTAACCATGGCAATTTTGTGGGCCAGAAGAACGGCCGTCGGACAGTACGGGCATGTGGGGGTAACAAATACCTGAATTCGCAATGGCTTGTCAATTTGCTGAATCAACTTAATGCTTTCTTCGCTTAATGCCGGGGTACCCTTGGCCACTTCCTGAATGTCTTCCAGCAGGGAACCAAATTCGTAACCGGAAGGAATTCCGTAATACCGAATACCGTAATCTTTACCGTTTTCGTCCAGAATAACGATGGCCGGAATTTTGTCAATGTTGTATTTATCCACAACGTCTTTGTCGTTCACAAAATTGTACACCTCCAGCTCCACATTCCCGCTACTTAAATCCCGGATTTCTTCCAGCAGCTGATGGGTTTCCCGGCAGTACTGACATTCCAGTTCCTGGGTGAAATATAAAATCTTTACCTTCCGCGGTAATTTCCCCAGCATGTCCCGTACGGTCTTTTCGTTTTCTCCAGTAATAAAAGCCATTGATAACCTCCAAATTTGTTTTAGTAATATTAATTTCTTAAAAGTCTGATACAAATAGATGATGGCGTTTATCAAAAGTTACAACGCGTTGTCAATGACCGTTCCTTAAGGGGTGTGTTCGTAAATTACCGCCGTAAAGCGATTGCTTTTCCACTCCTGGCGTTCCAGGATAACTGCCAGACCCGGTACCAGCGTTCCTGGATTCCACCGGACGTGGCTGTCGGTTTCTTCATCCGGTGTGTGGTAGGGGAGGCCACATTTCGCTAAGGCAGTTTTTACGCCGGTTAATTGTTTATAAAAATCAATTTTCACTTTGCGGATGGTCCCGGTTTCCGGGGCAACATATACCGTTACACCATGTTTCACTTCCTTCTGGGTGGCCTGCACCACTTCCACCTCTGTTTCCGTGTGGGAACCCAGCCCGATATCGGTGAAAAAGATGACCTTTTCCTTCGGGGATTGTTCCACAATGGTGCCTTTTTGGGCGAATAGAGCCTGCAGGTAGCTCAGCGGTTTAAACTGTTGCCGGGTGGTGTCGTAATACACGGTAGGGGCATACAAATTGATGTAGGGATATCCCAGAGAAGGGGCCCAGATGTAGGCTTCAACAAAATTTCGGGAATCGAATTCTACCCAATTGCCGATCCGGCGCAGCACGGTAACCCGTTCCCCTTTGCGAATGGTGCCGATTTTTTCCCCATTGGGGGTTTCCCGAACGTTTTCGGTTTTTAACACGATTTTTGTTTTTCCGCTATCGTTGGGGACGGAATATTCCGCTGGCGGAAGCGGCTTCCGGGGCGCTTTTTTTACCGTCGATGGAGCACATCCCCACAGAATGAGGAAACCCAATCCAATAATGAGCCATATATATTTCATGAACGTCACTCCTGAGTCTGAATCGTTTGGTTATTCAATTCGGCCCTAAAACTAAAACGGGAAGCAGGGAATTCCAATGAAATTTTTGCCGCGGTGGTTCTGTGAAAATCCCGAATGAAGGAAAAGGGATGTTTAGCGGCGCATGAAATTGTACGCTGCCACCAGTATAGAAAACAATAAGCCGGGAAACATGGGTTGAATGCCCCACGGGTAGGCAAAATTGCCGCTGGCAGATGCCATTGCCCAGCCCGCAACCAGCCATCCGGCAGAAAGGATAAAGGCACCGATGAGGTTTACCACTGTGCTACGGGGAGACCAGGGAAGGGTAGGGTAGTGTACGGCCAGCAGGGGGAGCAACAATGGGGGAATGCAAATGGAACCAATGACGTACCAGAGTTGCACCACGGACGGAATAACCAAGGCCAGCAGGATGGACAGCCCTGCAGTAAATACCAGACCCACGCGCAATAAACGCACGCGGGAGGTTTGCGCAAAGCGCGGTATGCGCGCCAGAACATCGTGGCCAAAAGTAATTGCACCCAGCAGGGTGTAACTATCTGTGGTGGACATGATGGTTGCAAATAGTGCCGTAAAGAAAATGCCCGATGCCAGCGGCGGCAACAGGGTATGGGAAAGCCACGGATAGGAAAGCACCGGTTGCACGTCGGGCAGCAGGGCACGGGCGTACAATCCCACGGTGGTGGTCAGGGCGTCAAATAAAAACCAGAATGCAACGGAAATCAAAATTCCCTTTCGGGCCACCCGGGGGCTGCGGGCAGCGTAACACCGCTGGTAAAATCCCGGATCGATGAAGGTCCACAACGCAATTAAAAACCAGGAGAGCAATACCCAGGGGGAGATGTTGCCGGTGGGGTTCAGGTGCGTGGGCGGTAACCGTTCCGCTAAAAAATGAAATCCGCCATAGCGGGAAATCAGCACCACCAGCATTAACAAAAATCCACCGTACATCAATATAAACTGCAGTTTATCGGTGCGAACTACAGCCCGGAAGCCTCCGGTTAGCACGTAAACCGCGGAAAAAATGGTTCCGACCACCACGGAAAGCGTCAGTGACCAACCGGTGACCAGATGGACCAAAAAGCCAATCATTAAAATGTAAGGCGCCGGTAACGTGATGAGAAATGCTACGCCCGTGGCCAGAAAGCCGGCGGTTTTCCCGTAGTGGGTAAAAAATTGGTCGGGAATGGTAAATAAACGGGAGTGCTGGATTTTATCGGCAATGAACAGGGCAAACAAAATGGCAAAAAGGTAGTACGGCAGCCCGAAAACCACCCAGTTGGCAAGTCCGTACAGGTAGGTGAATTCACCCACGCCCAGAATACCCCCATACCAGGTGGTAACCAGGGTCATGACAAAAGCCGGGAGGGTAAGTTGGCGTCCCCCTAAAATAAAATATTCTTCGGAATCGGAGTCACCCCGGTTGTAAAACCCGATTATCAGTGTAATAAGCAAATACAGCGCTACCGGTAACCATTCCAGCCAGTGCAATTGAATCACGCCAGTTACTCCGCATAATGAACAAACACAAGCAGTAATCCCTTTCGAAAGCGAACACGGGCCTGCTTCCGGGTTAAATAATTGGAAAGCCCTTCCCGAACACCAAACTCCAGGGATTCATTATTTAACGGAAATGCCAGCCCTTCCGTGGTAATTCCTTCCACTTTTCCAATAGGGATTAACGAAACCAGTTGCCCTTCCTGCCCCTGAATTTGAATTTCGTCTCGAATGAGGTAAATCCGGGCATAGGCATCGTACAATTCCAGTTCAAAGAACCGGTCGTAGCGGGCAAGGACGCTAAAATTGTTGATGGTATGATCCAGCCGTTTGCCGGCAATGCCCAGAATGGTTAACTGAGAGAAGCCGTGTTCCTGGCAGAACTGAAGGGCTTTTTCCAGATCATTCAGTTCCTGAGAAGGGCGATGGACAAACTGCGTTCCGGGTAATTGAGCGCGCACGGTTTCGGTAATGGAATCCAGGTCTCCAACGACAACATCGGGGGTAAACCCGAAACGAAGCGCATGGTGCACACCGCCATCGGCAGCAATGATTTTATCGAACGTTCGGTGGCGAATAATGCCCACTTCTTTTTCGGTGACTTCACCATTTACAAATAGCAGGCCGTGTTTTTTCATGAATGCTGTCCTATTCTTCTTGGCTTCACGTAACTACACATGCGGACAACGGAAATGCAAATAAAAAAAGAACGTGGGCAGCAGAAATCCCAACGCGCCCCTTGAAAAAATGGATTCCCACCACCCACAGTTCTGTTACAATTGAAAACGCAAACCGGCTATCCAGTTACGGGTAGCCGCGGGCCAGTAATAATTTTCCCCGGCCCAGGCATCGTAGTAACCGGCCGTGTAATACTTTTTGTTGAACACATTGTTAACCCGGAACAGAAGTTCCAGATTGTGAAGTCCTGCAATACTTCCAAGCTGATAGCTGAACTGCACGTTGGTTACAGAAAATGCCGGAATAATGCGGTCGTTGCGATTGGTGTTATCCAGGTATTGCTTACCCACATATTGGTAATGCACTGATGCCCGTAAACCGCCGTTTTGGTAAGTAAGCCGTGCATTGGCCAATACATCCGGAAAACCGGCAATGGTGTTCCCGCTAAAATCCGTTGTGGTAATTTCACCCGTGTCCCAATTATAATCATATTGAATAAATTTCACAAATTTATTCTGATTGTAGGCCAAATTCCCGGAAAACTGCAGGTTTAACGGTAGTGCCTGGGTAAGGGATAACTCTACCCCGCGATGAACCGTAGATTCGGCATTGCCCCGGACAGGAAAGCCTTCGTCATTCACCTGGCTGTAGGGAACAATTTCATTGCGGAATGCCATCCAGAAGAAGTTTAAGCGAATCCGCGTGGTGGGGCGCAGATAATTTACGCCCAGTTCATAGTCAATTAACTGCTCGGGTTTGACCAGAGGGTCTTTCAATTCGATGTAGGCGATTTGCCCATTGCGATACACCGGCCGGGATGTTTTAAACAGGGGTTGGACGCCCAGGTCGTCCGGCCCTTCCCACAGGTTAAACAACTCGTTATCTGCCGGTTCGCGGTGTGCAACGGAAATATTCAAATACGTGTTTACTGCATCATTCACATTAATGTTTATGCCAAAGCGTGGATTAAAGA
>WGBF01000319.1 GCA_015494485.1 bacterium
AAATGGCTGTTTCCACCTCTTCCGGCGCGGCACCGGGGTATTCCGTCCGCACGGTGAGGGAGGGATAGGTGATGTTGGGCATTAACTTCAGGGATAACTGTTGGTATGAAATCCAGCCGAACACCACTACGGCCAGCACAATCATGGTAATAGCTACCGGCCGCTGGGTGGTGAAGCGAAAAATACGATGTTGATTCAGAAATTGTGTTGTATGTTTTTCTGCCATTCGTACTCACACGTTTACGGTTTGCATTAATTACCGGAGCGCTTTTGCGGACGCCGGGAAGGGCGCTCACCGGCTTTTTGGGGAACCTCAGACGGACGACGCGACAATTGCTTTATTTTTTGCGCCTCTTTTTCGGGGAAATCCGTCTGCCAGGCGTACCGGCGTACCTCTGTTACCCGAACCCGGCTTCCGTCTTTTAAGCCGTTTTGCCCCACAACCACCACCGGGGTGTAAACGGGAAGGTCATTCTTCATTTCCACTTTTTCGGCATCCTCATAACCCTTTTGCAATTCCACTTTTTGCGCCACCCCATTGTTCAGCACAAAAAAATAGCTGCGCTCATTTTCGTACACCAGGGCGGTTTTGGGAATAAGGGGAACGTTTTGATGCGTGTCGACAATCAAATGTACATTCACAAACATGCCGGGTTTCAGCACGTTCTTGGGGTCCCGAACACCGACCGTTACTTTCAAGGTGCCACTTTGCGCATCCACAATGGGGCTAATGCGTTTTACCCACCCTTCAAACGATTGGTCCGGCAGTACATCGCTGCGGATAACCGCTTTCTGGCGCCGGTGCACTTTGGCCATTTCATTTTGCGGCACGTACACCTTCACGATTTTTTGCGCCAGATTGGATAAGGTAAACAGCGGCGTGGAGGGTTGAATGCGGGCACCCAGATTCACCAGCCGCTCCCCAATGACGCCCGATATCGGGGCCCGAACGGTGGTGTATTCCAGATTTAATTTGGCCTGCTTCCAGGCAATTTCCGCCTGTTTTACATTGAGCCGGGCCGTTTCAAATTCCTCATCGCTAACCAATTCTTTGGCTTTCAACCCTTTCAATCGTTCAAAATTGGAGCGTTGCTTATCATATTCCACCCGGGCTTTCTGCTCCGCCAGAATGTATTCCCGGGGGTCCAGTTGCAACAAGGAATCCCCCTGGTTGACCCACTGGCCTTCTTCCACAAACATTTTAACGATTAAGCCATTTATTTGCGAATAGACGGTAACGGTTTGTTCCGTTTCCAGGGCGGCACTGTACATTAAATAATCGGAAATATCGCCGGGTACAATGTAACTAATTTCCACCGGAATGGCCGCACGGGGGCGCTTTCCGGGTCCGCCCATGGCGTTTTTCCCCCGCTGGAAGTTGCGTTGTTCTCCGTTGTTCTTTTGGGCGGCACTATCGGCCTTCCCGGAAGGATCACTATTGGCCTTATTGCCGCATCCCAGCACGAACAAACCGAATCCCAGTACAATCGTAACAATGATGCTCCATCGTTTCATGTAATTGGCTCCTTTTTCCAAAATAATTCGAAATATCATCTTTACGGGAAAAGGGGTGCAATGTTTCCCATGATTTTCAAAGAATTCAAGTTTCATATTCCGGTTCAACGTTTAATTTACAGTAAAAATGCCCCGGAAAAGAGCACCAAATTACAAAAATGGAATTGGCGTTATATTTCGTCCTGAGTGCCATTTTTACACGGCAGCAGTAAGAGAAACGGAACATAATTGACAAACCCGCCTGCTTACCCGTATATTTTCCCTTGATTTCGTAAGCAAGCAGAAAAGCCCACAGGAGGACACACGTTGAAACCAACCACTGCGAACCGGGGTGTTGTTATATTTTTCATGATGTTCCTGCCGCTGGTGTTACTGGCCCAACAATCACCCAAAACCATTTTTGAACAGGGGCTTCATTATTACCAGAACGGAAATTTTGAACAGGCAAAGAATGCCTTTTACAGTTACCTCCAGCAAGCCCCCAAAGGCCCTCAGGTGACAGCCGCAAAGCTAATGCTGGCCAAATCCTTTTACAAATTGGGGGATTACACTTCCGTTGAAATTATTGCCAAAAATTTCTTTAAACGCCATCCCCGATCGGCCTATCTGGATGATATGCAGTTTCTGCTGGGGAACACGTTTTTTAAGCAGAAAAAATATTCCCGGGCAGTGGAATTGTGGTATCTGGTTGTCCAGAACAGCCGCGACCCGCGCCTGAAGGAAAAGGCCACATATTACATTTACCAGACGGCATATTTCTTCCTGTCGCCAGCGGAACTCAATGAATTGAAACGCAAGTATCATTCACCATTTTTCAGTGACCTGGAAGCCATAACCCGGGCACGCCTTTACATTAAAGAAAACCAGCTTCAGCGGGCCCGGGAGGCATTAACCGCCTATCTTAAATCCGGCAAGCACCGGTTTTTCCTGGAACAGGCCCGGCAATTACTGAAGGGCCT
>WGBF01000320.1 GCA_015494485.1 bacterium
ACCATTCGCACACCCTTTGAATTGTTCATTATAGATAACGCCTCCACGGATACTTCCCGGGATGTCATCAACCGGGTTACCGAACAGTATCCCAATGTTTCGGCTATTTTTTTGCCGGAAAATCAAGGGGGAAAGGCGTTTAATGTGGCGTTGCCCCTGTGCCGGGGGCGCCTCATCCATTTTTCCGAAAATGATTTAGAGTATTTACCCGGATGGGATGAATATGTGTTGCAAGCGTTTGAAAACTTCCCGGAGCTGGGGCAATTATCATTGTTTGCTCCGGTTCCTACAGATGAGGAAGTATGGCGTCCTAAACCTTCAAATTTAAAACATCGTAATGGTTTTATTCTATATGAAGCTGAAAAAAATGTCGGTACTTCTTCTGTAATCCGTGCGGAGATTGCCGCAAAAGGTATTCAATTTCATAATATTGTTGGGGATAATGGGGTTCTGTTTCCTAATGATGGCAAATTTTCTTTTGATATTAAAAGTTTGGGATATCTTGTTGCCTGGTCACACCATTATCTGGTAAACAATCTGGGGCATTACGGAGAGGAAATTGAAAATCGCCTGAACTATTACCGGCAGACCTATGACGGAAAAAACTGGTTGAAAGTTGAAAAATTACAGCGCCGCTTTGAGGAATGGAAGCAGAAACCGCGTCCCCAGCGACGCAGTGTGTTGTTTCCCGATGACCCTGTTTTACCGGAAAAATCCGAACCCACCCGTGAATGCTCCGAGCCGCAATTGTGGTCCATGTTTGATGGTTGGACGGCCGAGGTGGAAACGGTGGAATTCCTGTACAGTCTGGTCCGTCTGGTAAAACCCCGTTATGTGGTGGAGACCGGCACCTGGCACGGGTTTACAGCTACTGCCATTGGGCAGGCGTTGAAACGAAATGGTCGGGGACGCCTGGTGTCCCTGGAAATCGATGCTGACAGTGTGGCGGTAGCGCGCAAACGGGTTCAGCACCATGGGGTTGCAGATGTGGTCACCGTTCTGGAACAGTCCAGTTTAACGTTTACTCCGGAAGAACCCATTGATTTTCTGCTTCTGGATTCCGCGCTGGAAATTCGCGAAAAGGAATTCCGGCACTTTCAGCCGCATTTAAAACCCGGCGCGGTGGTGGTGTTTCACGATACCAGCGCCAGGCACAAAGTTGTTCGGGAACAAATTCAGCAACACCTGCACACCGGCGTGCTGACCGGCTTTCTTCTGCAAACCCCCCGGGGCATTGCCATTTTTCAGTACCAGGGGGTTCAGGAAACAAACCAAAATGTGCCGGGAACGCCCACGTTGGAATTCCAGGGGCAAAAAAAGAGAGTCAGCACCACCCGCACGACAGCAAATCTACCGGTGTGTGTGGCAGGAATGCACCGGTCCGGAACATCGCTGCTGACGCATATGCTGCACAAAGCCGGGATGTATCTGGGAAAACCGGAAGAAATGATGCCCGCAGCACCCGATAATCCGGACGGATTCTGGGAAAACCTTCGCTTTGTGCACATCAATGATACCCTGCTGGCCTGGGCCGGGGGAAGCTGGGACAATCCCGTAATCCTGTCCCCGGAAACCCTCTCCCAGCACCCACAATGGCAGGGATTGCAGGAATATGTGCAGAACCTGCTTCGGGATTTTCAACAACATCCCCGCTGGGGCTGGAAAGATCCCCGCAATAGTCTTACATTACCGTTCTGGCAAATCATTCTGCCTGAGTTTCAGGTCATTGTGCCGTTTCGCAATCCACTGGCGGTGGCAGCCTCTCTCCAAAAACGTAACGGAATTCCCCTGGACAAGGGCATGCAATTGTGGTATTTCTACAATCAGGCGGTGTTAAACCAGGTGGGGGATACCGCCATCTGGGTGCCGTATGAGATGTTGGTGCAACACCCCAAAGCAGTGTTTGCCGAATTACTCAACCGCTTGCACTGGGAACTGGCGCCGAATCAATTGGAAGAAACCGTTCAGGTAGTCAAACCAGCGCTGAATCACAATGGCAGTGATCCGGCGGAAGTCCTGCAAATGGATTCCATTCCGTCTCAGGTGAAAGAATTGTACCAAACGTTGCTGCAAAAATCGCCCTTTTCGGTTGACCAACCAGACACACAGGTACCGGTAAGCCAGACGGTGGAGCCCCGGGCAGCAGACCCGGTTCAGGCGCTGATGAAAATCCAGCAACGGGTGGAAAATGGAGAAGAGGACAGTGCTGCAGAAGAATTGGACCATTTGGTTCGGCAATTGCCGGATGATTTTCCGCAGTGGAATGAAGTTGGCGTGTTGTATTTCCGGTTAAACCGCATGAACCAGGCCATGGAGGCATTTCGGAAAGCGTACACCAACGAACCTACTAACATCAGCGCTGCAAAAAATTTAGCGGATATCATGGCGCAACTGGGAGAACTGGATTCAGCAGCCAGGCTGTACCATCAGGTGTTTCGGACCCATCCGGAAGACGAGGATACCTTAATTTTTGCCGGGAAACTGGCCTATCATCTTTATGAGGAAGAAACAGCTCGGCAGTTATTTACCCAGGTTCTGGAACGCAATCCGGAGAACGCCATCGCCCGGGAAAACCAGGAATATCTGGCACAGCATCCCCGTACGGAAACACCGGTTCAACCCACGGATGCCATTACCGCATTTGTACAGGAAGTGGCTGAGCAGATGGGGACATCGCCGGCAGCGGAAACCAGCGAGGCGCCCACGGTGGCACCGGAACCCGCAGCCTCCACCAACGTGCAACAGGGATGTCCGGCGTGTGGCAGTATGGCAACCGCCCGTGCCCGTTACATAGCCGACATTGTAACCTGTGTGGATTGCGGGTTAACCTACCTCCGGACTGTCCCGGACCCAAGCACGTTAAAGGTCACGTACGATATGTATGCCGATGAATTTTCGCACATGCGGTTGCCGGAAAATGAGGACGAAGCAAAAGCCAGTCCCCTGCGCCGGGAATATTTTCTGAATGAAATTCAGCAATTTGTTAAAACGCCTGGAAACATGCTGGATGTGGGATGCGGTTGGGGGGCATTTTTGATGGCAGCCAGAGAGCGCGGATTCAAGCCGCAGGGGATTGAAGTAACACCCCGTGCGGCGGCATTTGCCCGCCAGACCCTGGGCATCCCGGTGGACACCAAACCGCTGGAGGAACAGGAGTATCCCGAAAAAACATTTACCCTGGTAACCATGAACCACGTTCTGGAGCACCTGCCCAATACCAGCGAAACGTTGAAAACCGTCTATCGCATCTTGGAACCCAATGGGGTGTTTGCCGGAATTGTCCCCAATTTTGCCTCTTTTTGTTCGGAAATGGAAGGGGAGCGCTGGAGCTGGCTGGACCCGAATTTCCATTATGTTCATTTTACGCCGGAGACGTTACGGCGGGTGTTGGAAGAAGCCGGGTTTGTGGTGGAAAAATTGTACACCGCGAAAGGGGATTACGATACGGAACGGTTAAAATTCTGTCTGCTCCAGAAATACGGGGAATTGAGTGCGGAAGAATACGAACAAAAGATTCGGGAGCTGGAAGGGGCTGGCAAAGGTGAAGAAATCCGTTTTATTGCCCGGAAACCCGAGCAACCCCGAAGCGCAAAAGCGCAGCAAACCGGAAAAGGAAAACGGAGCCGGAAAAGCCAGCAAAAACAGGTTAAAAAAGAACCTGCAGCGCCAGCTGTTGCGACGGCGCAAAAGAAACGTTCCGCTCGAAAACAATTCAGTATTATCATTCCGGTGTACAATCAGGTGGAATACACCCGGGTGTGCCTGGAGAAAATTTACGAGAACACAGCGCCGGATATCCGGTTTGAGGTGATTGTGGTGGATAACGCTTCCACCGATGACACACCCCGGTTTTTAGAGGAAGCCCAAAATACCTATCCCAATTTGAAAGTCATCCGCAGCGAAACGAATTTAAAATATGCCGGTGGGTGTAATCTGGGTGCACAGCACGCAAAGGGGACCTATCTGGTATTTTTAAACAACGATACCGAGCCCCAGCCGGGCTGGCTGGAAAATGCCCTGCGGACGTTCAAAGAAGAAAAAGATGCCGGCATCCTGGGGGCAAAGTTGTTGTATCCAGATCGGACGATTCAGCATTGTGGCATTGAGTTCCAAAATTCCAAAATAAATAATAATTTCATCTGGCCATTTCATCGATACCGACATGCCCGGGAAGATAATCCGCTTGTCAACCAGCGGGAGGACGTGCATGCCGTTACCGGTGCTTGCCTGTTTATTCCGCGGAAACTGTTCCATCAGGTGCAGGGCTTTGATGAACACTACGGCATGTATTTCGAAGATACCGATTTGTGCTTCAAAGTACGGGAATCAGGAAAACGCATTGTTTACGAGCCGGAGATTGTGGTTATCCACCATGAGGGAAAATCCACCGAGAATTTGGAGGAAATCCACGCACTAAATGAAAAGGCAGCTAAAATATTTTACCAGAAATGGGAAAATGTGCTGGTGGATATTGCCCTGGACGTCCTGATGGAAAAACAGGACGGAAAGTATTATTATTTTAGCGAGTTCTTTTATCCCAGGAAAGTAACACCCGAAAACATGAATTTCCTGGCCAAACTGTTGTACCGGCTGGGAGATTTTTACGCGTACACCGGTGGAATTGGTGACGCATTACTGTTTTTATCCACATTTTATGACAGGGAGAAGAATCCCACCGTTGTGTGCGCCCCGAATAGTGTCGGAGCAGCGCGTGCGTTGTTCAATAATTTTGAACGACTGCAAAAAGTTTATTTTCTGCCATTTCCACCGGATGGATTGTGGCATCTGGCGTTGCGGGGAATCTGGAGTAAATTGCCGAATTGTAAAGGCATGGGCGTTACACCTGCCGGTGGCTACGAGGAAGAGTGGAACAGCACGTTGAATATTTTCGAGCGGTATGGGGTAACTGCGCATCCTCAATGGGTGGCGAATTTGCCAAAGGAGAAAGTGGTCAACTACCAGGTGGTGTTGCAGCCCAAAGGCAGTATTCGCGGAATGGTGGGCACCAAGCGGAATATTATCCGCCCGCGGGAATGGCTGAAATTACAAAAATTTTTAATTGAAAATGGCATTACACCGGTAGTTATTGGCACTCCGGATGAAGGGGACTATTATCCCTTACTGGAAGGCGTTATCAATCGCAGAAGTTACAATCTGAGTGAGCAGATGCGCCTGATTAATGGTGCCGACGTGTTTATTGGTGCGGATTCCTGGGGAAAAACACTGGCGGCATTAAACGGCATTCCCACATTTGTTTTTCGTCCGGCAATGGGGAAAGACCTGCAGGGCTGGACGGACCCGTCGGAATATGTCTTCATTCGCCCCTGGGAATCTATTACCCTGGTGGAAAATTTCGAACATTTTAGCCATGCTTTTGAAGGGGTATATCCTGGAACACTGAACCATGAGCTGGATTACCGGGAGTACCATTTTCGTTCGGACCAGAAGCCTGCACCGTATTTCCAGGCCGTGGTCAGCACAAATCAGGCGTATATTCGCCGAATGTCCGGTATGGGCGATGTAGTGATGACGTTTCCCATTGCCAGATTGTTGAAGAAAAAATTCCCGGGAACAGAGGTCAATCTCACCACAGCCTGGGCATACAAACATCTGGTTGATGCCAATCCGGACATTGACCGCTTTATTCCTCCGGATGTGTTTGATGCCTACCTGATTTTTGAACCTCGCGCGGTTGTTCTGGATGCTGCCCGATACGGGTATGCCTCCTGGCATCAGATTGATGCTTACCTGTCCCGGTTTGAGCTGGAGGGTGCGCCGGAGGAAAAAGAAATACACATTCAGGTGCCGGATGTGGCCAGGGAGCAGGTGAGCCGAGTTCTGGAGGACATTCGCCGGCAATACCGTAAAAGTGGCGCCTCCGAATGGCACAAGATGGTCCTGTTACACCCGGCAAAAGGGGACCCAAACCGCACCTGGCCCAAAGAACGCTGGGAAGAACTGGCGCGTCTGTTAACGGCCAGTGGGAATCTGGTGATTACGGTGGGCAGCGATACAGCTTCCGTGAACCGCGGGGTGCACACACTGGATGTTGGCAATGTGGTGCATCTGGAAAATCGTTTATCGCCGATGGAATTTGTTGCCCTGTGTCAGGAAGCGGACGTTCTGGTGTCCACAGACAGCGGCCCCATTCAACTGGCGGCGGCCACTGATATTGCCATTGTTGGTATTTATTCCGTTGTTCGGGGAGAGTACCGCTTGCCTTATCGGCACGGAAAAGCAGGCTGGAATGCCGTGGCAGTGGAACCGGCGTGTCCCTTTAAAGGCTGTTATGAAAAAATGAACGATGAGATCTTTATGAAGCCGTACTGGGAGCAAATTCAGCAGGGGAAATTGGCCCCGGCGGAAATGTTCTCCTCCTGGTGCATTCATCATGACAAATTTGCCTGCATGCGCCACATGATTACCGTGGATCAGGTGTGGGAAGCGTTGCAACCCTTCCTGTTCGATTCCATGGATGCGGAACAAATTCTGCAAACGGTGGAAAAGCTGGTGAGCGCCAGCGACTATGTGGCAGCCCAAAAGGAACTGGAAAAATGGATACGCCGGGAGGATGTGGATCCCCGTATCTTAAAGCGGTATGTGGAATTGTTAAAAGAACGGGGAGAATGGGTGCAGTATGTGGAGTGGCTGGAACGCTATGTCCGTCGCAATCCGGATGATGCGGTGGCCGTGAATGAACTGGGGGTAGTTCGCTGGCAACAAAATCGCAAGAACGAAGCCCTCAACTTGTTCCGATCCGCTGTTAATTTAAATGGGAACCACCCCGATCATGTCAAAAATCTGGCCGATGCCCTGCTAACCGAAGAGCAATTTGATGCCGCGATCCAACTGTATATTTACTTAATCCAGAAATACCCGCAGGACCCGGAACCGTATGAGCGCCTGGCAACATTGTACATCGAAAACGGAAATTATGACGATGCGCGGTTGTTATTGGACCGGGCCCTGCAGCATAATCCGAATGATACTTATCTGCAGACATGGCGCAAGTTGCTGGAAATTCCCAAATTGTATCTGGGATATCATTTTATCAATCAGGGGGAACTGGAAATTGCCCGGCAATTGCTGGAAGAAGTATTAACGGAATATCCCGATAACGTGGATGCGCTTTCCGGACTGGGGAGCATTCTCTTTCATCAGGGTGAGATGGAAGCGGCGCGTAAGGTGTACAACCGGATTCTTCAGTTATCGCCGGATCATCCGGAAAGCCTGTTCTATCTGTACAAAATTGCGTTGAAGGAAGGCAATTTTGCGGCGCTGGATGAATTGCAACAACAATTCGCGGCTGTTTTTCAGCGCCATCCCTCATTGCGGAAAGTGGTGGTGGAGCGGTTGCTGGAAGAAGAACGGTTTGAGGAAGCGCTGGTAGCCCTGGACCGCTATCTGGGAGATTTTCCCGAAGATGCCGATGGGTACGTTATTCTGGGAAATTTATTTTATGAAGGCGGAAAGGTTCAGGAAGCGCGCCGATTTTACCATCGGGCGCTGGAGCTGGAGCCGGAAAACGATGAGCTGCGGCAATTGCTGGAAAATCTACCCGGCCTGGATTTTGAATAAGGCCTGCATTTAGCAAAAAGGCGTTGGGAGTAGTGTAACTTTAATTGTCTCTGAGAGAAACATAAAATAAAATCAGCCTCCTGTGGACCAAAACAAAATTAATCAAAACACAGGAGGTTGATAGTATGAAAGACAATACTAAGATTTTAAAACTTGTGCTACAACAAGTTAAGCAAATTTTAGAAAAAATGCTACACGAGGTTATCTCTATGCTATCTTAAGCGAAATGGATGAGCGTTTCATGACCCGACGATTAAAGAATTGGGAGTTTTATTACTCCATTTATCTGGAACAGAAAAAGAAGAAAACGGGCCATAGGAGGATGCAGACACAATTAACTTGATACAACCAGTAATTGTCTCAAGGGATTTTTCATAGGGGAACCCAGTAAAAACTTTATTCGAATATTAAATGCACTGGTTCACCCCAGAGTGGAATATTCCACCCCGGGGGAACCGGATTTTTAATCCTATTTTGCAAGTAACATTTTCTTCACAAGCCGTTGTTGACCGGTTTTCATTTCATAAATATATATACCACTGGCAACAGAGATTCCGGCGGCATTAGTGCCATCCCACTGTACCTGATGATAACCGGCGGGCAGGTGCTTGTTCACCAGTGTGGTTACTTGTTCACCAGTTGGAGAGTAAATGGTTAAGGTTACTTTACTGTCCTCTGGCAAGCCAAAGCGTATGGTGGTTACCGGATTAAACGGGTTCGGGTAGTTGTCGTACAAAATGAGTTTATCTGGCACTGCTCGTAAATTTTCTGATTCTTCTATTTTAGACACTACAGAAGGTTGCCCTCCTACTGTAACCGAATGAATATCCGTAGCCGTATTGCCATCGGAGTCAGTGACTTCGCATTTAAGAGAAAAATTCCAGGGATGCCCCCGCTGGATGGTTTGTTG
>WGBF01000321.1 GCA_015494485.1 bacterium
AGTAGCGTACTTGTTAAATTTATCATTTTATTACCACACTTTTTAAATTTAATACATCTATCCCTTCGTGCCCCCTGCAGGATTCGAACCTGCGACCCCCGGATTAGGAATCCGATGCTCTATCCTACTGAGCTAAGGGGGCAAGATTTGCAAATTTATTGCATGTGCCGTATCTTTGCCACAGCAATTGTAAAATTAAAACATGGAAGCGCCAAAACCATGGAAAAAATTCCCTTACCCATACGTTTTGTACTGGTATGTGCCGTGTGCCTGGGTGTTATCTGGGGACTGGTAAAATTGGTGCAGTGGTTGTTCTGACGCTCGTCTGTTTTGTCCGGCGATGGATATTCCATTAATCGGTTAAATACGCCAGCACCGGTCGCAGCCATTTTTCCACCTGCTGCACATCCACGCCTTTGCGCCGGGCGTAATCCACCACCTGGTCTTTGCCAATTTTGCCAATACCAAAGTAGCGGCTACGGGGATGGGCAAAATACCACCCGCTTACGGCCGCTGCCGGCTGCATGGCAAAGTGTTCCGTTAATTGAACCCCGATATGCTGTTCAACCTGAAGCATATCAAATATGGTGCGTTTTTCGCTGTGGTCCGGGCAGGCCGGGTAGCCAGGTGCCGGCCGAATTCCCACGTATTGTTCGGCAATTAAATCTTCATTGCTCAACGCTTCCCCTTTGCTGTAACCCCAGATTTCCTTTCGCACCCGTTCATGCATGCGCTCCGCTAAGGCTTCGGCCAGCCGGTCTGCCAGGGCACGGGTCATAATTGCCCGGTAATCGTCATTCATGGCATGGAATCGTTCCACCAGCTCTTCAACCCCAAAGCCGGCACTTACGGCAAAACAGCCCAGGTAATCGATTTTTCCGCTTTCCCGCGGAGCAATAAAATCTGCCAGGCTTAAATTGGCACGCTGGCCGCTTTTATCCGCCTGCTGGCGGAGCATGTGAAAAACCGCCTGCACATGGTCCCGCTGAGTATCGCCGTATATTTCGATGTCATCCCCCACACTGTTGGCCGGGAAAAGCCCCACCACGGCGCGGGCAGTAATCCAGCGATTGCGCACAATTTCCTGCAGCAATTCCCGTGCTTCCTGATACAGCTTGCGGGCGGCATCGCCAAAACGTTCATCTTCCAGGATGTCCGGGAATCGTCCCTTTAATTCCCACGCCGCAAAAAAGGGTGTCCAGTCAATCCGGTCAATTAAATCCTCCAGGGGATAATTCTCAAACACGGTAATGCCGGGTTGCTGCGGTTCCACGGCCTCAAACGTTTCCCAGTCCAGTTTCAGTCGGCGGCGACGGGCTTCTTCAATGGGCAACAACCGCCGTTGCCCCTGCTTGCGTTCGTGGGCTTTGCGGATACGGGCATATTCTTCCTGTAATACTTTGATGAACTGCTCCCGTTCTTTCTGACTAAACAAATCGTTCACCACATTAACGGCACGGGAGGCATCCAGCACATGGACAGTAGGCGCGTGGTATTCCGGAGAAATTTTTACCGCCGTATGGGTTTTCGACGTGGTGGCCCCACCGATAAGCAGGGGAATATCCAGCCCTTCCCGTTCCATTTCCTGCGCCACGTGGACCATTTCATCCAGCGATGGTGTAATGAGTCCGCTTAGCCCCACCGCATCCACCTGTTCTTGGCGCGCGGTTTCAACAATCTTACTGGCGGGGGTCATCACTCCCAGGTCAATGACCTCGTAATTGTTGCAGGCCAGTACAACCCCCACAATGTTTTTGCCAATATCGTGCACATCCCCTTTCACCGTTGCCAGCAGGATTTTTTTGCGGCGCGTGGGGTTCAGCCGTTTTTTATTGTAGGCCTCAATGTACGGCACCAGATATGCCACGGCCTTTTTCATAACCCGGGCACTTTTAACCACCTGGGGTAGAAACATTTTGCCCGCCCCAAACAAATCGCCCACGTGGTTCATTCCCTCCATCAGGGGCCCTTCAATAATTTCCAGCGGGTCGGAATATTTTTTCCGGGCTTCTTCCACATCCTCTTCAATAAATTCCACAATGCCTTTTACCAGGGCATGCTTTAAGCGTTCTTCCACCGGTATCTGGCGCCACTGGGCACTTTCTTTGGCCTGCTTTTTGATTCCCTTCACCTTTTCGGCAATTTCGATTAGGCGCTCGGTGGCATCCGGGCGGCGGTTCAGCAATACATCTTCCACCCGTTCCCGCAACTCGGGGTCGATTTCCTCATACACCGGGATTTGCCCCGCATTGACGATACCCATATCCATCCCCGCCTGAATGGCATGATACAAAAAGACGGCATGCATGGCCTCCCGCACGGGATTATTCCCCCGGAACGAAAAGGACACATTGGACACCCCACCACTCACCAACATACCCGGAAGGGTGGCTTTAATCTGCCGCGTGGCTTCAAAAAAGTTGAGCGCAAAGGTGTTGTGC
>WGBF01000322.1 GCA_015494485.1 bacterium
ACGCCGCTCTGGCAATTCGTTGTTTTTGTCCGATGGAATACCGCGGGTACAGCACATTATCCTGCTGCAATATTTCCTGCAGATAATGTATCCCAACCGAACTGTGCCAGCGGGAAGTCAGGGTAAATTCCATCTGGGAATTTGCCTCCAGAGTGCGATTTTGGTTCCGGGTGTGAAATCGGGTAAAGGGTGACGAGTCTGCTTCATTGTTAAAGGTTTGCGAAAGCTGGTTAAACGACAGGCGTGTTTGCCAGAGAACCTGCGCCCCCAAGATGTATTGATGAAAAATTTGCCCCAGAAACCACTGCTCCGTGGAAAATGCCCCAAAATCCCGGTAATTATTGAAATAGGGCGATGGCAATCCCCGGCCTCCTTCCCGAAATTGGGCACTGGCTGTCATCTGCTGTTTGGAGGAACGATACCCGCCTTTAATAAACGCCTGTCGGTACCGCGACCAGGCATTGGTTCGGATATACACGTTATTCTGATAACCGTAGGGGAAGTTCTGCAGGGAGTAATTCTGGCGGTAATTGGCAACCAGTTGGAACGGGTTCCGGTCCAGGTATGCGTTGACACTCCCGCTGGCGGTACGAAAACTCCCCCCGCGTGCAGTCAGGCCGACGCTGCTTTGTCCGCCGCTCCGTCGGGTGTAAAATGCCACAACACCAGCGTAAGCATTGCCGCCGTACCGGGCACTAAATCCATGGGGAATCACTTCGATGCGTTCAATGGATTCCAGGGGAATGACGGACAGGTCCACCTCCCCCGTTTGCGGATTATTTAATCGCTGCCCATCCAGAAGCACCAGAACCTGATTGGCTTTGCTACCGTGAATGCGAATGCGCAAATACTCTCCGCTGCCATCGGTGCTTTCCACCTGCACGCCGGCAATCTGGTGTAGGAGGGCTGGGATTCCTCCCCCCTTCAACTGCTGAATACGGGAAGCCGGGATGACCACCGTTGCCGGTGTTGTACCGTTTTCCGCCTGCGGGGACGCTTCCACCAGAATCTCCTGCAACGAAAGCACTGTCGGTTGAAGCCGGATGGTTATTCGCGTGGCAACATCCGGCCGGACAACAATACCGCTCAACGTCTTCTTCTGAAAGCCCAGCCGTTCCACAACAAGTTGGTATTCCCCCGGCGGCACGTTTTCCAGGTAAAAGCGACCGCTTTCATCACTCTGGGCATGAAATGCCGTTCCCCGTAACCGAACAATGGCATCCGCCACGGGCGTGCCGGTTGTTCCGTCCACAACGGTTCCGCGAATACGAACCGAACTCTGGGACAGAGCAACCTGCCCCATGACCAGAAGCAGGTAAATTATCCAGTATAACCAATTGCGTTGCACAATAACTCCAATACAATCTGTTCGGCAGGAAGGTCAGGGAGCAACAAAAAAGCCCCTGCCTTCTGCTGAAGGGAGGGGTTCAAGTGGGGAAAAACCGCGCTCAAACCCAACCTTCCCGCGAAGGCTTTTTCGGGTTTGCCGTACCAGCCGGTCTCCTGACTCAGGGATCATCCTACTCACCCGCCTTCCCATCCCGGATCATCGGGACAGTGGCATTGTGGGCTTTCGTCCCCCATCACAGTTGCGGGGCAGTGGCGGATTTTCACCGCGCTTCCCGTACACTGGTACGGTTTCCAAAAACACTATGCAAAGACCAACACCGGCAGAATATAGGGTGCCCCGGTGCAAATTGCAACTACCGGGAAAAATTCGCGCCGATTCCCGCTATTTTGTAAGTATTTTAGCGGAAACAATTTTTTATTCCGTTCATTTTACTTCACGATGAGCTTAAATTTTGCTGGTAAACCAAAGGAGGTTTCCGTATGGATGAGCTGAATGTTCCCGAAACTGCTCTGACCCCCATTAAAGGGGAAGAAAAGCTTCTGGCTGCCATTGCTCATTTTTCGATTTTCTTTTTACCCATCATTTTGCCATTAATTATCTGGTTGTTTGAACGCAATAAAGAGGATTTCTCCGAATTTGTCCTTTTTCAGGCGAAACAGGCAATCCTCTACCAGATTGCCGTGTGGGTGTTGTTCTTTGGTCTTGGCCTCTTTCTGTTTATTTTTTCCTATTTATTGGTCGGATTGCTGTTTCTCCCCACCCTGCTGGTGTTGTATTTTTTAGCCCTTGGATACGCTGCCTATGGGGGGATTCAGTGTTTGCTGGGGGAAAACTTTCAGTACTTATTCCTGGGCGAAAAATTACGCGAATTGCGCATTTAAATAACTCAACGAAAACAATTCACCAAAAACATCAATTCAGGATTGTATGAAAGAACAACCAACTGTAGCACCACACGGGTTATCCATACCCGACCCGGTCGTTGTAACGCAAATTAGCAGCGAACCGCAAGAAGGGCAAATCGTCCTTCAGCGTTTGTCCAATGGTTTGACGGTGGTCTTAATGCGGGACACAACCGTGCCCATTGTGGCGGTGGACATCTGGTACAAAGTGGGCAGCAAAGATGAAGAACCGGGCAAAAGCGGTTTTGCCCATTTGTTTGAGCACATGATGTTCCAGGGATCCGAAAATGTGGGCAAAGCGGAACACATGAAATTGATTAGCGATGTGGGCGGCTGGATGAACGGTTCCACCAATAAAGACCGCACCAATTATTTTGAAGTGGTGCCGGCCAATCAGTTGCGGCTGGCCTTGTGGCTGGAAGCAGACCGGATGCGAGCCCTGGCCATCAATGCCGAGAATTTTGAAAATCAGCGTGATACGGTCAAGGAAGAACGGCGCCAGCGGGTGGATAACCGTCCCTACGGGCCCATTTTTTCGGAATTGCTGGATGAGCTGGTCTACGAGAACTGGGCCTACAAACATTCGGTAATCGGGAGCATGGTGGATCTGGACAACGCCACTCTGGAAGACGTGCGGAAATTTCACGATGTATATTACCGGCCCAACAATGCCGTGCTGGCAATCGTTGGCGATTTTAAACTTCAGGACGCCATGGGAATGGTTGAGGAGTATTTTGGCCCCATTCCGGCCGGCCCCACCCCACCTGCGGTGGATTTAAGTGAGCCGCCTCAGCAACAGGAAAAACGCATGCAGTGGGAAGACAAATTTGCACCCCATCCCGCATTTGTGTGCGCGTTTAAAATTCCGCCCCGCGGAACACCGGAATATTATCCGCTGGAAGTAATTGAAAAAGTGCTGTTTGACGGGGAAAGCTCCCGCATGTACCAGCGTCTGGTGGAAAAAGATGGACTGGTGCTGCATCTCTTCGGCGGAGTGGATGCCCGCCTGGGGCCGGGCCTGTTTCTCATTTTTGCGCAGGTCAAACCGGGGCATACCATTCAGGAGGTGGAAGCGGCGTTCTGGGACGAACTGGATCGGATTAAACAAGAACCCCTGGATGCCCGCGAACTGCAAAAGGTAAAAAATAAACTGAAAGCCGAGCATTTTAGCCGCATGGAACGGGCCTATTACAAAGCGGATTTGCTGTGCATGTACACGGCCTTTTTCGAACAACCGGAACTGTTCTACACCGAACTGGACCGGTATCTGGCCGTCACAGCAGCGGATATTCAGCAGGCAGCCCAAACATTTTTCAACAAAAATCAACAGAATGTGATTGAAGTGTATCCGGCCAATCAGTAACAAACAACGCTGTAATGAGGAGCAGTACCCATGAAGCAAAAACCACCCATTGACGATAAACTGATTGAATTTCGCTTCCCCACGGTGCAAGAAACCGTCCTGAAGAATGGGTTGACGGTAATGGTGATTGAGCAGCCCAAAATTCCCAAAGTGTACTACCGGGTCGGCATTCAGGTGGGGGAAAAACATGACCCGCCCGGTAAAGAAGGCACCCTGGACCTGCTCAGCTTACTCATTAAAAAAGGCACCCAACGCCGCTCCTATGAGGAAATTGTGGAACAGGTGGATTTTATGGGAGGCGAACTGGATGCGGTATCCCGCCGGGACTTCTTTTACCTCTTCGGGGAATTTTTACAGGAATATGCCGCACAGGGCCTGGAAATTGTAGCGGATGTGCTGATGAACCCCGTTTTTCCGCCGGAAGAGCTGGAAAAAGAAAAAGCTAAAATGCTGGCCGACCTGGAAAACGAAAAAAGCTCCCCTGCCTTTCTGGCGAATCGCAAATTTAACGAAGTACTGTTTCAACCGCACCCCTATGCCCGGTACAAAACGCCTGAAAGCCTTCAGGCGATTGACCGCCAGACCATTCAGGAAATGCACGACCGGTACATCCGGCCCAACAACAGCTATCTGGTCATTGCCGGTGCGGTAACGTTTGAAACTGCGGTTCAACTGGCACGGGAATATCTGGAAGGCTGGGAACAAAAACCGCTCCCCACAGAAACCACGCCGGAACCCCAGCCGCCAAAACGCCGAACGGTGTTTTTAATCGACCGGCCGGATTCCGAACAATCCAACATTTTACTGGGCAATGTATTATTTAACCGCAAACACCCGGACTACGAAAAAGCCGTGGTGATGAATAAAATTCTGGGCGGTGGCGCTTCCGGCCGCTTATTCATGTATTTGCGGGAAGAAAAAGGCTATACCTACGGTGCCTACAGCTCCATTCGCACGTACAAAGACCACGGGGCTTTTAGTGCCAATGCGGAAGTTCGCACGGAGGTGACCCGGGAAGCTACAGACGGTTTTTTTGAACAATTCCGTGCCATGCGGGAAGCGCCCGTCAGTGAAGAAGACTTAAAGAATGCCAAGCGCTACCTCATTGGGGTGTTCCCGTTACAAAATGAAACCCCATCCTCCATTGCCTCCCTGGCAATGCAGCAAAAATTGTACGATTTACCGGATGATTACTGGAATCAGTATTTGAAAGCCATTGATGCGGTTACCCGGGAAGATGTGCAAAATATAGCCCGCACGTATTTACGGGATGAGGAAATGGCGGTTGTGGTGGTGGGCGATGCCGAGAAAATCAAAGATTCCCTGACAGCATTCGGCCCGGTAAAGGTATTCGATGTGGATAACAATCCCGTGGAGTAATCCAGCCCATCATTTTTGGGCCTTTTCCGGGTGCTGGCCTATTGGGGCGTTCATTCCCTCTTTCAGAAAAGGAATTGCAACTTCGGGAAATGCCTGCAGGGATAGGCAATTGGAGTGTTCGCATCCCTCCAGAATCACCATTCGGGTGCGATCACGGGGTGCACGGTCATACAGTAAATGCACATTCTCTACCGGCACAGTGCGGTCATTTTTGCCGTGTACCAGCAGCAATTCTCCCTGAATGTTGTGAATGTTGTTCATGGGGGCAATGTCATCCAGCCGGGCACCAATGCGCCATTCAATCATGCGAAACAACGACCACACAATGGGGAAGTACGGGACATGCCGGGTGCGAAACCCTTCCCGCATAATCTGAGCCGGATGCGCAAAGGCGCCAAGGGTCACCACGCGCTTTACTTCCGGTGCCCGCGCGGCAGCATAAATGGTTGCTGCACCGCCAATGGAAAATCCCATTAATGCATACCATGAAACGGAATCCCCGAATGTTTCCCGGGCGTATTTCAAAGCATGGAGAATATCCCTGGCAAACTTTAGCATGTTAGCATATCCGTCCCCCGCACTGCGACCGTGGTTGCGGGCATCAAACGACAGGATGTGAAATCCCGCTTCATGGAGGGATTTCATGACCGGCAACCAGATTCCCTGGTTCTGGCCCCAGCCGTGGGTTAAAATAACCAGTGGCGCGGGCTTTGTGGGTGCTGGAATCCACCAGCCATACAACTGTACCCCATTTTCCGTGGGGAAATGAATTTCCGAATAATCCAGCCCAACATCGGAGGGAAATTTTTCATGGGGACGGCGGGGGTTTTTAAATCCGCGGATAAGAATAATGTTAATGAGTAATACAAGCCCTACAATGCCCAGAAGAATGTAAACCAGTGTCATAGAACGGTTCCTGCCAGATTTACGCTAAAAGCACGGGTTTCTGTGTAATGTGTAACCTTTCTTTACGTTCAATAAATTAAATTCCGCGCTGAAGTTGCATTATTTGAAAATTTGGAACATTTCGTAAATATTGTTATTTCTTAACCGTCGCGAAACAGTTTTTCCATTACTTCGTAAGGCGACGGGTGTTGTTTGTGGTTGCTTTCCAGTATGGCATTAAATTTTTCCCGCCGGGCTTCTGTCCAGAAATCATCGCTGAGTTTTTTCCGAATCAGTTCCCGGACTTTTTTAACAAAGCGTTTTTTACGGCGGCGGTGCAGTTCCTCTTCGCGGGATAAAAACTGCAGGTGCTCTTCCATTTTTTTCATCAGTTCTTCAATTCCTTCCCCTTTGTACGCCACCGTCATGACGATTGGGGGTTCCCAGGCCCGTTTGGTGGGGCGCAATTGTAACATCAGGTCCAGTTCAATTTTTATGCGCTCTGCCCCTTCCCGGTCGGATTTGTTTACCACAAAAATGTCGGCAATTTCCATCAGGCCGGCTTTCATGGTTTGAATGGCATCGCCACTTTCCGGTACCAGAACCACCACCGTGGTGTCCGCGGCTTCGGCAATATCCAATTCCGTTTGTCCCACGCCAACCGTTTCATAAATAATCACATCTTTTCCGGCAGCGTCCAGCACATCCCCAACATCCTGGGTTCGGCGGGCCAGGCCGCCCATGCTCCCCCGGGAGGCCATGCTGCGGATAAATACACCGGGATCGGTGGCAAATTCCGCCATGCGAATGCGGTCGCCCAGCACCGCGCCGCCGGTAAACGGACTGGTTGGGTCCACGGCAATGATTCCCACCGTTTTGCCTTCTTTGCGTAACTGGCGGGTAATTTGCGCCGTTAAGGTACTTTTTCCCGCGCCGGGAGGGCCGGTAATGCCAATCCGGTAGGCGTTGCCCGTGTACGGAAACAACGCATTGAGCAATGCTTCAGCCGCAGGATGTTCATTCTCAATTAACGAAATGGTTCGGGCAATGGCCTGAACATCACCATTGCGTACACCGTCCACCAGGCGTTCAATATCGTTCGTGTTCATCGTTATCCTCCTGATCGACGGGAAATATAGGAATGGAGATGCCAGCGGTGCAATGGGTTCCTGAATTCCAGTTTCCGCATCCATTCCGGTCAGTGTTTTTCATTCCCGCTATTGCTGAAGGATACGGTAAAAATGCTGTTCCAGTTGTTCCAAAATTTTGGGGAAGGGATGTTCCGTTACCGCGCGGTGCCGGGCTCCCTGGCGCAATCGTTTCCGTTTGGAAGGGTCCATAACCAGGCGGTGAATTGCCCGCGCCAGTGCCTGCCAGTTGTACGGTTGAACCAGAATACCGCTGGCGTTGTGCACAAACAATTCCGGGATTTCGCCATGGTTGTACCCAATGGGCACAATGCCACTGGCCATGGCCCGAACAAATGGCACTGCAGCCCGCCAGCCGGGTTGGGGTTGAAAAATCATGTCCAGAACGTGCAGTTGTTCCCAGTGATGCGGGTTTAAGGGAATAATTTGAATGCGCAGATTTTTACCAATGAGTTTTTGCACTTCTCGCAAAATTCCCCGAAACGTTCGGGTCAACAGGGGCTTTTCTACCAGCAGTGCCAGAACAATCCCGTGGTTCTGAAGGGATACCTGGCGAACGGCCATCAGGATTTCCCGCAAGGTACGCAATGATTTATCGTACAACACCGTTCCAATAACCACATCATCCGGATGTAGCCCAACCGCCTCCCGCCAATCCTCTTTCAAAATAGTATTGGGAAAAAAGAGGCGCGTGTCCAGTGCGTAGGGAACAAGATACACCTTGCTGGCAGGCAAACCCAGTTTTTCCGTGACCCACCACTTGGCAAAATGGGAATGCACCAGTATACCATCCACATGGTGATACCCGTGCAGGAACCGTTGCCAGTTCCCCAGGCGAAGGAAATCCTCCCGAAAATCCACTACAATTTTCCCGGAGTGCGTGAGCCGTTGCACCATCCGGGCCGTAAGCAGATGATGGAATCCGTTTAAAAGAAGGATGTCCGGTTGGTACATTGCCGCCACCTGCCACAATTGCCAGGTGCTCAGCACCGGTATTCGGCGATGCCAGTGCACGGTATGGAACGGGAGTGGCGTGCGCTTGGGAACGTCCTGCCCCATCAGAATAACATTATGTTGCCGTTGTTGCAGGTATTTCGCCAGGGCCACATGGTCGTTTATTATGCCTGTCTTGCAACCACCGCTTACCAGTTGCAGCACCGTCAGGATGCGTTGTGCCGGTGGCAACGTCTGATAATAAATAAGCTGTGTCTGATCGGGATGAAAAAGTTTCACGCCATCACCGTTCTGTTTCGGGTAATCATATTTGCAACTATTTTTAAAACCGCTGCCGGTTGAATTGTTTCCATGCACGTCATGGCACCGCAATATATGCGTCCGCACCCCTTACATGCCACATCGGGATAAAGAAATTGGTGCCGGGTATCATCGGGAGGGTGCCAGTGATCCGGACGGGCCGATCCGTAAAAGGCAAGGCTGGGGGTGCCTAAAGCAACAGCCAGATGTTTCACGCCATTATCGTAGGACAGGTGCAAATCCACCTCTGCCAGATAGGCCGCAAATGTAGCTAAATCCCATGGCGGCAAAATATGGGGGCGATGCCGGCACATAGCAGCTACCTGTTCCACATAGTCCCGTTCAGCACCCGCTGCATTTAAAAACACCTGGGCGCCCAGTTCTTCCTGCAGCAAGTCAATTGTTTGTGCCCAGCGGTCCGGGAACCAGCGCCGCGCCTGGCGTTTTCCGGCCACCGAAATGTTGATTTTGGGCCCCTTCCCTTCCCCAATGATCGTTTCCAGATAATTCCGGGCTTTTTCCTGCGCCTCCGGTAAAAGGGCAATTCGGGGGCGTGTGTTTTCTTCGGTGATGCCGATGGCATTCAATAATTGGCATTTTTGCAGTGGAACATACTGCTCTGTGGAACGTGCAGTACCCTTGAGGTTGTAGGCCCATCTACGGCGCACCCGTGCCCACCCTAACCGGAATGCCGCACCAGATAACACTGTAATCAATGCCGGGGTATTGGTGCCCTGATAATCAATTACCAGGTCATAGTGGCGCTGACGAACGGCACGGACGATTTTTTGTACTTCAGGAATGGGCGCATAGGGCGTCATTTCCAGCACCTGCGTAATTTCCGGTAATCCCCGCAGTAAACTGCCGATACCCCTGCCGGTCAGAAAATCAATTTCCGCCTGGGGAAAATACTTTTTCAAAATTGGCAGTACCGGTGTGGTGAGTACCACATCGCCAATAGCACGGATTTGAATCACCAGTATCCGGCGGATGGTGTCATTCGGTAACGGATGCATGATTTCGGCTCAGGGTTTCAATGGCTTTTTCGAGTTGCATGCGAGCAGCAGGCGAATCGTCCCACTGCAACGCGTGGTGGCGCTGCCCATCATAGTAGCCGTATTGTTCCCGATTGGTGGTTGTAAACACCGTAATGGTTGGAATTCCCACGGCTACGGCCAGGTGCATGGGACCGGTATCCCCGGAAACAAATAGACGGAATCCGGCAAAATACGCCGCCGTATCCACCAGCGGCCGTTCCCAGATAACGGTTTTTTCGTGAATTCGGGAGGAATACCGCTGCAGGTGCTCACGGTCTGCGGGACCCGCTGCCAGAACGACGGATCGAAAGCCGGCTTTTAAAAGCGTTTCAAACAGAAAACTAATGGCACTTTCCGGCAACCACTTGTTTCCTGTGGCCCCAATCCACAACAGTACTTCCCCCAGAAAGGTTTCATCCAGCGTGTTGCGGAGTTGCTGTATTCGTTCCGGTGGAACCTGTAATCCCCCCAGGGTAAACGGTGTTTGAGGATAAAAATGTCGCCACAGGTCCACCTGGGCATCGGCGTAGTGCTTATGGGTAATGGAGGATACTGTAATATCGTAAAAACGGTCACTTTCCTTCCAGTGGAAACCCAGCGTAAAGCCACGGCTGACAATGCGGGCAAAGATTGCCTGGGAAAGGGAAAATGCATCGGGATTACTGGAACTGATGACCAGTTGATAACCTGCCCGCCGTAACTGGCGGATGAACCCAATCCACCGCAGGGGGTTGCGAAAAAGGGCTGCTTGATCGTAAGGAATAATTTGGTGTACCAGGTGGTGGCCGTAAGTGGCAAACAATTCCGCTACTGCCGGTGAAATCAGCACGTCCACCTGCAGGTGGGGGGCGGTGTACCGAATGCCCTGTAAGAGGGGTAACAGCATAACGCCGTTCCCAATACGGTTATCCAGGCGGAAAACCAGAATGCGTCCACGGGGTGTGAAGTCGGCCGGAACGGCTTTTCGGGGAAATATCCACTGCAGCAAACGGCTCAATAACCGCTTGCCGCTTCGTTCCAGGGATTTCAGGGAAATCGGCTTCATTTGCCAAATGTAATAGATAACTGCCCGATTTGCCAAACAGGAATGCGGGAAAATGATTTAAACACTCCCCTATCCTGGTAATGGCAGCCCACGGGCCCTATTTTCCGGGAGTCTGTGAGAAATAGCGGGAAATGGAGCAAAAAGACCCCGATGGGGTCACATTTAGGGAGCCCAGAGGGAATGCACTGGGTGGCAGAAAGGATGCCACCTGTCATGCTTGCGGAGCGATAGCGACGAAGCATCTCACGCACAACCTTTGAGATTCTTCGCTTCGCTGACTGAATCCCAACTCACCCCCTGCCCCCTCTCTTCCGCCGAAGAGAGGGGGAAAATTAAAGAAAATCCGCTACCACAATGTAAACAGGGGGTAAATTGTATTTTTTTGACCCCGAAGGGGTCACACAGGTGTAGGGGGCTGACTAAAAAGTAAATTTAAAAACTCTGGTCTTTTGAAGGGATATTCTGCTGTATTGTTTAATTTTTTTAAGGGCTTAGTTCATTTTAATGAGGATATTTCATTCCCTTATCACTTATGCCGCTTTTAATTGAAGCTGAGAGCGGAACATTTTTTCTATATTGTGGGAAATACTCAATAATCCCAGCTCTATATTTACTTTTTCCAGCCCTCGCAGCAGAAATCGATAGTATTTTCTATTGAACTTCAATTGAGCGAATATCGTCTCTATCTCCACACCGCGACGTCGACGCAATAACTTTCCTTTTTCGGATTCTAAATTCTTTCTGGCCTGGCGTTTGAATTCTTCCAGTAAGGGGGAAAATTCCACACCCCGTTCCCCCTCTCCCCGACAACACTGACGGCGAACCGCACACCCCTGACAACTCCGGCTCCGATAGCGACGAATACGACGCTGGTAACCGCTTGCGGTCTCTTTGATCTCTTCTTCTTCAAAATGCAATTTCCTGCCCTCAGGACAGATAAATACATCCTCCTGGGCATCACGGGTGAAATTCTCTTTCGCATAGGGGTGCTTCTTACGACGCTTCTCCTCATTATGAAAATTATTGTACTTCAAATAATTCCCTATCCCATGGTTCTGCAAATACCCGTAATTCTCTTCACTGCCAAAACCACTATCTCCAACAACATTCTCGGGTAGCCTGGCATACAGTCTCCAGAGCTTCTGCAGGTGTTCGATAAAGCAGGCCGTATCAGCCGGATTCTGGTGAACACTGTAGTTGAGAATGAATTGATGTTGACTCCCCATGAGGATGTTATACCCCGGAGCCAAAACCCCATCCTTAAATCGCATGAATGTCGCATCCGGATCGGTCTTGCTATAGCTACCCCGTCTTCCCAATATCCGCTCCTGCTCTTCATAACGCTGCAAACGGGGAAGAAGCTTCTCTTTAATCTTCTTTACCATCCGACGCTTCTTCTCAACAGCATCAGAGCTTTCCTCCTTGGCTAATCTCTTCTCAATCTTATCAACCCGCCGAGCAATCGTTTCACTCTCCGGAACCCAGGAGCTATCTGCATCCCCTGCAGCCTTCTTCTGTAGTTTTCCCATCTCCTCATTTATCTCGCCCACCATCGCCTCCTGGCTCTCCTCATCCAGATCGACCTCCTCTCCAAGCTCCGGCAAATCCCGCTCTCCATAGCGGCGATTCTCCTCCTCATTGACCTCATCTATCTGCGAGAGTAACTCTTTGATCGCTTCCCGAACACTCTCCCGGTAACGGGTGACATTCTTCTTCCACACATGGCTATGCCGATTGGCATTGGCCATAAATTTGGAACCATCAACAAAATAATCCTTTAAATCCACATACCCGGCTTTCACTAAATGCAGCATCAAGGAGGCAAATATGGTGTCAATGTGCCCCTTTAAACGGCCCGAACGAAAATTATTAATGGTACGAAAATCCGGAAACTGCATTCCGCTTAACCACATAAAATGAACGTTCTCGCGCAACGCTTTGGCGATCTTGCGCGAACCGTAGATCCTTTCCACATAAGCATATAGCAGTACCTTCAATAACATTAACGGATGATAACTGCTGGTACCACCACCTTTGTAGGTTTGCAATAAAGGCTCTATATTTAACTTCTCTACGGTTTCATTTATTACCCGCACCAGATGATTGGGCGGAATGAGTTCTTCCAAAGACGGGGGTAACAACAACATCTGATCCTGTCGATAGGGTTTAAAGACGGGTGCCGATGTACGCCGCTTCCTTTTAGACCTTACGGAGCCTGATCCGTTAATCCCTGGTAAGGGCAACTGCTTACCAGTTTCCTTAGGGGTGGATTTAGACATCTCAGATCCTGGTTTTTGGTTTGCATAATTTAGCTAACAATCTGTTTTTATTCAAATTATTTGCTGTTTTCTGGAAAATACTTTTTGGACAGCCCCGATCATGGGGGGCAGAGTTTTCGGCGGAACACCAGCAAAACAACTTAATAGTTAAGATTCTTCGCTCCGCTGACGCTCCGCTTTAAAATAACAACACCGTTTCTTTGTAGCAAAAAACTCATGCACCCAATAAAAAGCCCCCTTCTCCTGCGCAGGAGAAGGGGGCTTGAGGAATGCGGTAAACCTATCTACACATGCAAAATGAACTAAATGTCTTACAGCTAATTCATTCCAGCTATTTCTTAAATGCCCGGTTACGAATCATCTCCTTGGTATCATACGGCGCCGGATCGCCGCCCAGATATTTATGGAACCATTCCAGATGGGCATTGTAATACACCGGCATGCTGCGAATGTAACTGGGCCAGTGTCCATCGTATTTAAACACAATCAGGCGGGAGGGCACACCCAATTTTTGCAACGCGGTAAAAAATTCCAGGCTCTGGGTGTACGGC
>WGBF01000323.1 GCA_015494485.1 bacterium
GGCATTGGCTTTGACGGCGATGCCGACCGCATCGGGGTTATTGACGAAAACGGGGAAGTGATCTGGGGTGATCGCTTGATGATTATCTTTGCGCGTGACATCTTAAAAGACCATCCCGGCGCCAAAATTATTTTCGATGTAAAATGTTCCCAGGCGTTGCCGGAAGCCATTGAAAAAGCCGGTGGTGTGCCCATCATGTGGAAAACGGGGCATTCCCTTTTGAAAAAGAAAATGAAAGAAACCGGTGCGCTGCTGGGTGGCGAAATGAGTGGTCACATTGTATTCGCCCATAATTTTTACGGCTTTGATGACGCCATTTACTCCGCTGCCCGACTGCTGGAAATCCTTTCCCGGGATACCAAACCCATCCGGGAATATCTGGCAGATGTGCCGGAATACTTTGCCACCCCGGAAATCCGTGCCGAAGTGGCTGACGACAAAATTAAATTTGAAATGGCCCGCAAAGCCGCGGAATACTTCAAGGAACATTACGAAGTGGTGGATATTGACGGCGTGCGCATCTTGTTTGGTGATGGCTGGGGACTGGTACGCCCCTCCAATACGCAGCCGGTTATTGTAATGCGGTTTGAAGCCCGAACACCGGAGCGGCTGGAAGAAATCAAAAATCTGGTCATAAACAAGCTCAAAGAATTTGGCGAAATCCGTTTTAACGGCCATTAATTTGATGCTATCCCGTTTTCCAATAGCATCGCACGCAAATTGACGATAATTTTACCCATGAACCAGAAGGGCAATACGCGCATGCAGGAAGAAATTGCGCAGATTTTACAGGTAGGTAGCCAGGCTGCCAAAACAGCCGGTGCCTACCTGTTATCCCACTTTGGAACCATCCGTCCGGATGAAGTAGATGAGAAGGGACGCAATGATTTTGTAACCTTTGTGGACCGCGAATCGGAAAAACGGATTGTCCAGATTATCCGAGAAGCCTTTCCCCACCATGCCGTATTAGCAGAAGAAGGCGGCAGCTATCAGAAAGACGGTACATACCAATGGATTATTGATCCGCTGGACGGCACTACCAATTACATTCAACACATTCCCTTCTTTTGCGTCTCTCTTGGAGTGCGCAAAGGCAGTGAGGTGGTTGCGGCGATCATTTACGACCCCAATCACGATGAGCTGTTTACGGCTGCCCGTGGCCAGGGCGCCTGGTTAAATGGCAAACCCATTTCCGTTTCGGCCAACACCAGACCGGAACGTGCCGCACTGGCTACCGGTTATCCCTGGCGTACCAAGCGGTTACTTCCCCAATATTTGCTCACGTTTGAAGAAATTTTTCTTCATACGGCCGGTACCCGTCGCCTGGGTTCTGCGGCAATGGATTTGTGCTACGTTGCTGCCGGGCGCTTCGATGCGTTCTGGGAAATGGGACTCAGTCCCTGGGATATCGCCGCGGGCAGTTTGCTGGTGCAGGAAGCCGGCGGGGTGGTAACCGATTTCTGGAACGGCCCACACTTCCTGGAAACCGGGTTTATTATTGCCGGAAATGCCACCATGCACCGCCTTATTCAGGAAATTACCGGTTTTCATTTCAAACAATTTCAGCAATCAAAATTACGGGATAAAAAATTATGAACGGGTCTCGGGGGCAACTCTCCGTTATTGCGTGCGACTCCGGCCGGCCCTTGGCGGAGCGCATCATGAAGGAACTCAATAATATCGCCAAACAGGAAGACGAAGCGATTTTCCATCGGTTGAAATACACCACAGAGGTGACCTTCCCCAATGGCGAAGTGAAGGTGGTCATCAATGAAAATATTCGGGGGGATGACCTGTATGTGGTGCAATGCATAGACGATCCATTGTCCGAAAAAACGGTGAATGACAATCTTCTGGCGGTGCTTACGGCCATCCATGCCGGCTATCAATCCGATGCGGACCACATCACCGCTGTTCTTCCCCAATTTCCCTATTCCCGCCAGGAACGTCGCAAAACGCGGGAAGCCATTTCGGCTAAACTGGTTGCCAATATGCTGGAGTCCGCCGGAGCGCAACGCGTAATTACCCTGGATATTCACTCGGAAGCCATTCAGGGATTTTTTAATACGGCCAAGCTGGAAGACCTTCACGCGTCCGGGGTTATTATTGATTATTTGCAGAACATCCTGAAACTGGATCCCACTCGCCTGGTGGTTACCGGACCCGATGTGGGCAGCGCAGAACGGGCGCGCCATTATTCCAAAGTGCTGGGGGCCCATCTGGCTATTGTGGATAAAGCCCGGGACTATTCCCGCATCAGCACCATTGAAAGCATGCGTTTGGTCGGTCGAGTGAAAGGCATGGAAGTGCTTATTGTGGATGATATGATTGCCACCGGCGGTACATTAATTAACGCTGCACGTCTGTTGAAGGAGAAGGGAGCGGAAAAAATTTATGTAGCCACCAGCTTGCCATTTTTTACCGGGAACTGCAAAGAAAAGATTGACAAAGCTTACAGCGATAACCTTATTGATCTCGTCATTGGCACCGACGCTGTTTTCCATGGCAAAGAGTTTGTGGAATCCACGCCGTGGTATCGGGAAGTCAGCATTGCCCCATTGTTTGCTCATGTGATTTACAATATTAATAAAAAACGCTCTGTGAGTGACCTGTTAAAATAAATGGGGCAATGTGGTGAATAAAGTATTCTTCTTTCTGATAGCCCTACTTCTCTGGAGTAATCTGGCCGCTCAGGTCCAGGTGTTGTATCCGGAAATAAAAATCAATCCGCTGGACGGAACCCTTATTGGTACCTCCTACAAATTACCGAATGTGCCGCAGGGCGCTACGCTGCCTGTAAAAAAGGATACGTACGAAATCCGTGCGCTTCCCGGCCAATGGGCGCAATTTTTTATTGCCATTCCCCATCACCAACTGGTCACGCTAAATATTCAATCGGCTAAAAATTCGGACCTCCAAATATTTGCAATAGGCAATATTTCGGTTACAGAAGGAGAAGAAAACACCTATCCGGATGTACTGATTCCCCTGGAAATCACCACCCCTCAGGTAGCTCGCCATATTCCAGAAACTTCTTTGCTGTCGGACCATCGGAAATGGGATGTGTTTTTTATTGAAGCACCGGTAAAAGAGCAAACCATTCACATCAAGATCCGTACGGCGCAACAGACGGTAACGGTAGCCATTCACCCGATTCCTTATCCCCGTCCATCAATGGAATTTCTGTTTAATTTTAATGAATATGGCGACAAATACCTGCAACCATTCCGCAAAGCCGGTTATTCTTCTTCTGAATTGCTTGAAATTGAACACCAGATATTTCGCCTGTTCGACAACCATAATGGGGTGTTAAATCCCCTCCCTTACAAAAGCCAGAAAGGCACATTGCGGCGGGGCATGGGGCCCACGCTGGTAAATGGGAATTTGTTGCATCCCCAACTGGATTGGCGTGCTTTTGACCACCGCTTTGGCCCGTTGTTTGATGGCACTGCATTTGACGACGGAAAACCAATTGAATATTTTTACCTGCCGTTTAATCCCAACTGGCCGGCGTCTTTTAAACTTTACACATCGGACCGCCAAAAATACGAAGCCATCTGGCAGGCATTTGCCCGGGAATTTATTCGCCATTTTAACGAAAAAAACTGGACTGGCACGCGTTTTCAGGTATACATGAACCAGAAACCCTCCCCCAAAAACAACATCCCCTGGAATCTGGATGAACCCAAAGGGGTTCAGGATTACCGGGCATTGCGTTATTTTGGCAATTTAACCCATCGGGTATTTGCCAATGCAGCCCCTCTATCCATTGACTTTCGGATGGATATTTCACACTTTTACTGCAGCAAACATCGGGGCAATCCGAAAAAAGATTTCCGGGTGAACGGTGGGTGGGATATTCTGGCGCCGGTAGTGGACACCTGGTTTATTTCCATTCACTCGCTGCAGTCCGTTACTGCCCGCATAAAAGCGCGTGAATTAATGGATCTGGGAAAACAGGTGTGGGTGTACGGAAACACGCCCGCAATACCGGAACCCGGCTTTCGTGCAATTCAGGCGGTACTGTTTGCCCACAACCAGGCATGGAATGGTATGCTTATCTGGAAGACGTTTAATTTTACCGGTACGGTTCGCAACGGTAAGGATTGCATTGCCTACATATTACCGATCCAGGATACACCGACCGTCCTTCCGTCGCTACGCCTGAAACTCTTGCGGGAAGGATATCAACTCATCGAATTGTTCACAGTACTCCGGATACATGCCGAATTCTCCGCTGCTTTACAGGAACACCTCGACCGTTTCCGTGCTACTCCGACACTGGAAAACTGGTTGCAACTTCGAACTTTACTGGCATCCATCCCGAAATAATACAAGTAATAGCATAATGTTACAATATCATGTAATATTTAAGCTTTGAACAGTAAATTTATTTATGTTCATTCTTGAGTATTATTTCACAATGTTGCAGAAAGAATGGACCCTCTTTCATTCATGATAATAAATATGAAATAAATTTTTCTTACCGCCCATTTTCCTCTTGCTTCTTATTCAAAAAAAATTAAATTAGCGCATGGTTTGGGGCAAGACACATTGGCGGTGTATGTCAGTCCAGGGAAGGAATTGCCTAACCTTCCTGGCCAACCCGGATCCGGTTGTAAGCGTTCGGGGCCCTTAATATATCCCACGCACTTTATTTCATCACATTTAATCAATAATTAAACATTAATTGAGGAGGCTTTAGATGGGGAAGCGATTCCACCATACAGGGTTATTTTTATTTTTTTTGTTATTGTTTTCAGCATCACTCCTGGCCCAGGGAATTAAAATTACCGGGCGTGTTATCGACAAACGGGATGGTAGCGGCCTTCCCGGAGCGGAAGTTCAGGTAAAGGGTACGCTTATTGGTACCACAACCGACATTGATGGGGCATTTATTTTAGAAATCCCCGGCCGGAAAGAAGCCGTATTGCAGGTAAGTTACCTTGGCTATAAAACGGTTGAAATTCCGGTGGATGAATCCACTACCCGACTGACGGTAGAACTGGAGGAGGACGTTTTAAAGACCTCCGAAGTGGTGGTAACGGGTTTTGCCACATCAGTTAAAAAGCAAAATCTGGCCAATGCCGTAGCCACGCTGGATGAAAAAGAATTGCTGCCGGCACCGGCACAAACGCTGGAACGGGCCTTAGCGGGAAAGCTACCCGGCATTACCATTACCCAGAACACCGGTGCTCCCGGTGGGGGTATTGACGTGAATCTCCGCGGCGTTTCCACGATTGAAGGATCTACCCAGCCGTTGTATGTGATTGACGGGGTGATTGTAAATGACGATGCGGTGCAGTCCGGTATCGACCTGGTAACCAAAGCCGCCGGAGCCGGAAGCCGGAATCCGCAGGGGCAGCCCACCAACCGTATTGCTGACATCAACCCCAACGATATTGAAAGCATTGAGGTATTAAAAGGGGCCAGTGCGGCGGCAATTTACGGTTCCAAAGCAGCCAATGGCGTGGTTATTATTACCACCAAACGGGGTGCTCCCGGAAAAGTGCAGGTTGATTTTAGCCAGACCATGGGCTACAACTCCCTACTGAAGAAAATGGGAACCCGTAGGTTTACGGAGCAAACGGCATTTGAACAATACGGTCAACAAGGGCGCGATATTTTTCGTCAAAATGGCGGAATCTATCTGGATTACGAAGACATCATGTACGGCGAAAAAGGGTTTTTAAATGAAACCTTTTTAAGCGTTCGCGGTGGGGGAGATAAAACCCGGTTTTACGTATCGGGCCTGGCGCGGAACGAAGCAGGGATTATTAAAAATACCGGGTACAAAAAGTACTCCATTCGCTTTAATCTGGATCAGAAGATTGGCAGTCGTGGGGATTTAAGCGTCCATACCAATTACATTCGCACGGAATCGGATCGCGGGGTAACCGGTAATGACAATACCAATATTACGTTTGGTTTTTCGCTGGCATTTACCCCTTCGTTTCTGGATATTCGTCCTAAAAACGGGGTTTATCCTGATCACCCGTTTAATCCTTCCAATCCTCTGCACACGCGGGATGTTTTTATTAACAACGAACGGGTCGATCGAACAATCGTTAGTTCTAAGTTTCGCTATTCCTTATTAACACGCGAAAACCAAACCCTGGATTTCATTGTATTGGCAGGTGTGGATA
>WGBF01000324.1 GCA_015494485.1 bacterium
GGAACAAGATGACCAGCACGCTGTACGCAAACTCACGAGTTGGGGAATGGGCAATGCGTTCTGCCAGGTACAATACTTCTTCCGGAATGTTTCCGTACCAGATGACCAGATATTGAGAGAAAAATTGATAAGCCCAGAAGATACTGAAGCCAAACATTAGCGTGGCCATATCCATATGGGCATGTTTAAATTCGCTGCCAAATTCTTCCACAAACTGGTCATATCGCAAAAAGGTGATGATTCCGCCGAAAGCCAATGCCAAATAAAACGCTTCCACAAAGAAATACGCACCAAAGAGGGTACTCAACCAGGGATAATCCAACCCCATCACCCAATCAAAGGCGATCAACGTCTGGGAAATAACGTAGCTAAACACATACAGCACTGCCCAGGTGTTCCGGGAAGGCGCATCGCTCATGGAAGCCTTGGCATATTTCATCGCAACGAAAAAGGTAATCAAAAACATCACCACATGGCGTGCCACAAAAAACGGTGTGTTTAACCAGGCCGTGGGATGATTCTGCCAGGGGTAATCGGCAATGCGGGGAATAAATACCAGAAACAAGAATCCAACCAACAAAATAAACGGATACGTTCCCAGCAATTCTTTCCGGTAGGGTTTAATCCATTTACCCCCAACGATATCCGCAGCAGCGACAATCGCTAACGGGCCTTCAGCCAGGGCCACAAAGAACAGCATGTTAAACAACAGGCTGCCCTGTCCACCAAGATGCAACACATTTTCAATGATATAAAAGAGAACTGCCAGTCCTGCAAAGATACCAATTTGTTTTCCCAAACCACTCATTATGCACCCTCACCTTCAATTTCAATCACGAATTCATTGCCAAATTCTTCAGGTTCAATAATTTTGGAAATTTTCGGGAAACGCCCTAAAAGGAAGAACCCTGTTAATGATGCCAGCGCACCAAACAAAATGGTTAATTCAAACGCAATCACAATAAACGGAGGGATAGAAATTAATGGTTTACCACTGGTAATCAGGGGCCACGCCAAAACAGTACCAATAGTTAGGGCAAACCCGCTAATACACCCGGTAAGCCCCCCGCCGAGGGTGAAGAATTTTAGTTTACTGGGCTTGAAATACTTTTCCAGTTCATGATCCAGCTCATGATCGGGATTCGGCAATTTAACATTGACATTCTGGGGGGGTACCCCACTTTCCATGATTTTCTTGAATTCTTTTAAGAAATCTTCCTTGTTATCAAATGTGAGGACTTTCTTTTTCATTCTGCTTCCTCCTTCACCTCGGTAATTGCAATGGCGGGTAAGGTTTTGACGAACAACAAGAACCAGGTTAAGAACCAGCCAAAACTACCCACGGTGATGGCAATTTCTGTTGCACTGGGTACGTAATGCCCAAATGCATACGGATCAAAATCATGGGCCAGAGAAATCACCACAATATTAAACCGTTCCAGCCACATGCCAATATTTACAAAGAAGGACAATACCCACAAGTACCAGAGATTCCGCCGCAGTTTTTTAATAAACAACGTCCAGGGTAACACCGCATTGCAGAAGATCATCAACCAGTAGGTAAATTTGTAATCTCCGATCGCACGGAAAATAAATTGTTCTTTTTCGAATACGTTATGAGAATACATGGCCAGACCAAATTCCACCACATAGGCATAGGTCACAATCATGGCCGTAAAGAGCAGGAGTTTTGCGGCTTTTTCGTAATGATCCACGGTAATCACATTTTCCCATCGGAACATTTTTCGCATGGGGATGGTCAGGGTAAACACCATTGCCATTCCGGAGAAAATAGCACCTGCCACAAAGTACGGTGCAAAAATGGTGGTGTGCCATCCGGGAATAATCCCCATGGCGAAGTCCCAGGACACAACGGAGTGTACGGACAACACCAGCGGTGTGGCCAGGGCTGCCAGGTACTTATATATTTGATTGTAATGTTTCCATTCCCGGAAGCTCCCCGTCCAACCCAGAGAAAAGATGCTGTATAGTTTTTGGGGAATACCCTTTTTAATTCGTCGCATGATAGCCAGGTCAGGGATGAGCCCCACGTAGAAGAAAATCACACTGACCGTCAGGTAGGTACTTACTGCAAATACGTCCCATACCAGCGGTGAGCGGAAATTCACCCACAGGTAGCGCTGGGTAGGATACGGGAACAGCCAGTAGAAAAACCACACGCGACCCAGGTGAATTAACGGGAACAACCCGGCGGTCAACACGGCAAATACCGTCATGGCTTCTGCCGAGCGGTTAAACCGGCTCCGGAAGCGGGAACGGAACAAATACAAAATCGCCGAAATCAACGTTCCGGAGTGAGCAATACCAACCCAGAAGACAAAGTCTGTAATATAAGCGCCCCATCCAACCGGGTTGTTAATGCCGGCCATTCCCATACCGCGCCGAATCTGGATGGCCCATGCAACGGCGCCAATAATTAACATGGTTACGGTAATAGCCAGCCCGATATAATAAATAGGACGGGGTTTGCGCATGGACTCCAGAATTTCCACTTCCACCCTTTCGCGAAATGCTTTGGGGGGAAGTTCATGTAACGATGCTGAAGTAGCGCTATCATGCTTCTTCATCTTTAATCTCCTCTTTCCGCAAATAATAAACTCCTGGTTCTACACCCATACTTTCAAGTGCTCTAAAGGACCGATCAGAATGTGCTAATTGCGTAACTCTGGCCTGCTCATCCAGTAAATTCCCGAAGGTAATGGCTTCTGCCGGACAGGTTTGTGCGCAGGCCGGTACCACTTCGCCGTCCCGAATCTTGCGTTTTTCATCCTTTGCCACATCCCGCGCGGCACGAATCCGATGGTAACAGAAGGTACATTTTTCCATTACGCCACCATTCCGGACGTACACATCGGGATTCAGCATGCGTTCCATGGTTTCCGGCCATTGCGGCGGGAACCAGTTGAAGCGGCGGACCTTATATGGGCAGTTGTTATGGCAATACCGGGTACCCACACACCGGTTATAAACCATCACATTCAAACCCTCATCATTATGCATGGTGGCAAATACCGGACACACGGATTCGCACGGTGCATTTTCACACTGCTGACACAGCATGACGGTAAAATGCATTTCTTTATCGGGATTTTCACCATAGAACGGCTCGATGCGAATCCAGGACATCTCCCGACCCTTCAGGTGTTCTTCTTCGCCAACCATGGGTACATTGTTTTCAATGTAACATGCAGCCACACAGGCGGAACATCCCACACATTTTTCCAGATCAATCACCATACCCCAGCGATATTCCGGGTGATGATGTTCCGGGTACAGCGTAGCTCTCACTTCATTATGATGACTGAGTTCTTTTTCCAGATCCTCATAGGTCTCAGGGAAGATTTCCCGTTTTTCCCCTTCTTCCATAGAGCCAGCAAGGATGGGGATTTTTACCTGTGCACCTGTTTTTTCCAGTTTGACATTGTTAATAACAGCCAGTACTTCTCCGGTAGCCGCATCCCGGCTCAACACATTGGCCGGAATTTGGTCCATATGAACAGTAGCCACATGCCCGTTCAAGCCCGGTTGGACCTTTACCGGAAATTTAAATTGTTGATTATTAATGGAGAACGACACTTCATCTTTATCCTTAACACCCAGTTCCTGCGCCCATTCATCAGAGACCGAAATCCAGGATCCGTAGGTAATGGTTGTTAACGGATCGGGCAATTCCGGCGTTAACGGTAACTGTTTACTCCGACCGTCATACATCCGTAAGGATGGCACGGCAAACAGCACCGAACCACCCGCCGGTGCGTTTAACGACGCTTTTTTCAGTAAGGAAGCCGCGGCAGCCGCATTTAAGCGAAGGGTTTCGCGTTGTGCGGGAAGCAGGGCATAACCTTTCTTTAAAAATTCGTCCACAGCCGCGTCACTGCCCAGCAATTCTTTCCACCGGGCAAACAGCCATTCCTGATAGGTCAAATTGGGCTGCTGTCCCCGCATCAGGGCAATTAAGGTTAACAGAATATCGCCTTCGCTGCGGGTATCGTACAGCGGTTCCAGGGTAGGTTGAATGACATTGAGAATGTTCTTACGCGGTTGCGCATCTCCCCAGCTTTCCAGGGCATGGGACAACGGCAACACAATATCGGCAACGGCGGTGGTTTCATTGGGTAAATCCGAAATGGCTACCACCAGATCGGCTTTCCCAAGGGCTTTACCAAACAATTCGCCATCGGTTAATTGGCCCACCGGATTGGTCCGGGCAAGGAATACCACCCCGACAACGCCATTGTTTAATTGATTCCGCAATTCCGCCATATCGTTTTCAGATCCAACGCCATCAAATCCTTCACTGGCATCAAAACGAATGGATTCCCCAATTAACCCCAGGGTCCATTGCAACAATGCGGTTAACGACGCTGTCAAAAGCCCATTGGCATTTCCCAGGCTCACTCCACCAGAGATGACCATCGGACGCTTGGCACCGGACAATGCGGTGGCCAATTTATTTAGTGCTTTTACACTCAGGCCACTTTTCTCAGCCGCCTGATTGGCACTCACATCCGGAATTTGGTCCAGAATATTTTGCGGCAAACGGTTGCGAACCAGATTATTGGCAGTTAAATGATGAATCAGAAAACTCAGAACATAGGGTTCGCTGCCGGTTTTAATGGTGAAGCGCTTATTGGCTTTGAAGCCGGTTAATGAGGCATGCGGTTCCAGATGATACCAGCGGAAATGCCCTTTTTCTTTGGCATGCGTGATTTGCTTAATAAAATTCACCGGGCTGACAAACGTTTCCAGAATATCGGCACCAAACGTTATCAACACATCCGCCGCTTCAACATCATACTGGGGAATATCATCCACACCAATCGTTTCCCGATAGCCTTTGCGTAAGTTCGCATGGGCAATCTTTTCGTAATGCGGTGCAACTTCTACCCCGGTTGCCTTGGAAAATTCGTTGAACAGGACCTTTAATGAGCCTGTGGTTTGCCCGGAAAGATAAACGTGTTTTTTATTGGAATTTTTGAGTGCTTTTGTTATTTAGGCAAATGCGGTATCCCAGCTAATGGGAGCAAATGCGCCTTCTCCCATCTTTTTCATGGGTTGACGGAAGCGGTCCGGATGATACAGTCGCATGATAGAGGATTGTCCCCGCAAGCACAGTGCCCCATCATTTACCGGATGCCCTTCCAACCCTTCCAGCTTTATGGGACTATTCTGACGTTGCAGCTTGCCATTTTTCTCCTTCGGGAGTTTTTCCATGACTTTAACGGAAACACCACAATTGGCCGGGCATTCCGTACAGGTAGAACTAATGTAATGCGCCAACCCCGGCACAATGCCGTCTTCCGGCGGAATTAAATACGGAATTAACTTTTCAGTCCCCTTTTCAACACCACAAGAAGATAACAGCGTGGCACTGGAGGCCATCCCAAGTACTTTTAAGAAATCACGACGTTTCATTGAATTCCTCCAATATCCTTCTATTGATGACAGGTCCAACAATCAGTAGGTGCTTGATTTGCCCGGTGGCATTGCACGCAAAAACCCATATCCAGGGTGCGTGTTTGACGGGCAGTGGTCATCATTTCCACCTGACCATGACACACGGCACAATCCACTCCGGCACGGATATGGGGTTTATGCCGAAAACCAACATTCGCATGTTCACGAAAACGGGTGTGGACCTTAATCCAGGGAATGGGTTCTTTATTCTTCCAATAATTCAACAGCTTTTTCACTTCAGGACGATCCGTTGCGGTGGTTTCATGACAATCCACACACACTTTCACCGCCGGGACCGTGGCATACCGTGATTTACTGGCATATTGGTGGCAGTATTGACAATCCAGATTCAAATTCGATGCGTGAATATAATGGGGGAATTCGATAGGCTGTTTGGGCGTGGCCAGATAATTTTGCCAATACCAGGCCAACACCAACACAATTGCCACAAAGGAAACAAAATGACCCACAATTGCCAGAGGAATGAGTTTGTCCTTCACGCCGTTTTCTCCTCTTAAATTTCTTGTTCGCTTATTCTATTTCTTTCCCTGTGAACGTTTCTTGTATTCTTCCAACAAATATTTTACTACGGATTCAGCCTGCATTTTGGTTAAGCCCTGGGCAGGCATGGGCGGATAATCAGGATTAATCTTCCGCGGGTTCATCACAAAATCGACCATCGCATCGGGATTATCCACATATTTACCCAATACCTCCATATAGGGAGGGCCAACCAGACGCCTGTCAAACTGGTGGCAGGCAATACATTTTTTCTGGAATATCTCCTGCCCCACAGCAATGGACGGGCCCGCTTCGCCTTTGGCCATTTCCCGCTCCATTTTCAGTTGCTCTTCGGCTTCCTGCGCCTTGGTAAACAAAAACTTTAACTGCTCCTGAATAGCCGTGGCCTGAGCGTAATAATGGCTCAACAACAAAAACAACGTTGCCACAATAAACAACGGAAAGGCATATCCGCTTAATTTCAGATTTTTATTTTTCAGCAGATAATACAGAAATAGCGCCACCAACAGCAAAATCAAGATAAAGGCAACAGAGGCATTAAACACAGCCGCGGTTTTGGCAATACGGGGCAAAATGTACAAATCCCATACCACAAACACCGGCAGCGCCATGGTTAAGCCCAGCGCATTCCCCCCGAAAAACCGCCGGTAAAAATCCGCCAAGTCACTATCCAGATCGCTTCGGCCACCGCTCCACACAAAGGAAAAGAACAGAATGGCAACTGACGTCAGCGCACCGGCAAAGAAAATAAAGAACAACAGCCGAACAAACACGGTGGCAGAGAACAGGAAAGGAATTACCGTATGGACATAAGGCCATTTTTCTGGAAGCAGCACCAGGCTGGTGGTACCAATATACCCCCACACACCTAAAAACAGAAAGGTTTGGGCTAAACCGGATGCAATTCGGTACGATTTTTCATTGGCTTCGATGTCGGCGGCTGCCCGGTAAGCCAGATAGGCAAAAAACAACCCCAGAAAGGTAAAAATAGTTGTATTTATAAAAAACTTCAGCGCATTCATTTCCGTGCCGTACAGAATCTGCGCATACGCCACACCCAATACCAGTAACGGCAAAACGCCCAACAAAATAATTTGGGCCCAACTGCCGTTAAAAAAACGGGTTATATCCTGAGATGCCTTGATATCCGAAGGAATATTATTCGCTTTTCCCCGTAAATTGAGCGTAAATGCAAACAACAGGGAACCAAATTGAATAGCAAGATAGGGGATGACAATGAGGGAGATGATGACAGTGAGATACTCGGCAATGACAAGATGGTCAGCTCTCGGTTGCGCGATAAGCGATTCCAAATTCATTATTACCTCTCCTGCATTTTAAAGTTGCAGCCTTTTCTTTCTACGAATTCCAATAAATTAAAAGAAAAAACGAAATAATCAAGAAACAAAAGAAAATTATTAACGTTTAAAAAAGATTACTTTAAAAACAGGTGAGAATATAGTGAAGCAGGAATATTTTTTCAAACAAAAAACTGGAAAAAATTTTCATCGGGCACCGGTAACCCGGCACCCGATGAAATACCGCGTTATCCTTCCTTCAATGCATTAATAATTTCCTGCACCATCTGCTTTCCGTCACCGAACAGCATCAGGGTATTGTCCATAGCAAACAACGGATTGGGGATACCTGCAAAACCGGGGCTCAAACTCCGTTTAATCACCACCACCGTTTTAGCCTTGTCCACTTCAATAATGGGCATACCGGCGATGGGACTGTTGGGATCGGTTTTGGCCAGCGGATTCACCACGTCATTGGCACCCAGCACAATGGCCACATCCACCTGCTCCATTTGCGGATTGATTTCATCCATTTCCTTCAATTTGTCGTAGGGAATATCCGCTTCGGCCAGCAATACGTTCATGTGCCCCGGCATACGGCCTGCCACCGGGTGAATGGCAAATTCTACCGTAACGCCTTTGGACTCCAGCAGGTTGAATAAATCCCGCACGGCATGCTGGGCCTGAGCTACCGCCATACCGTACCCCGGCACAATCACCACCCGGCGGGCGCTTTCCAGCAGCATGGCCACTTCTTCCGGCGAAGTTGCTTTGACTTTTCCGGCGTAAATATCACCTTCTTTTTCCGTTTCCTGCACCTCGCCAAACCCGCCGAACAGCACGTTCAGCAGGCTGCGGTTCATGGCCTTACACATGATGTTGGTCAGGATAACACCAGATGCGCCAACCAGGGAACCGGCGATAATCAGCACGTTGTTCATCAACACAAAGCCCGTTGCTGCCGCTGCCAGACCGGAGTAAGAGTTCAACAGCGCAATGACCACCGGCATATCCGCACCGCCAATCGGCACCACCAGGAGAACACCCAGTACGGAGGCGATGGCAACCATGTACCAGTAATTGGTTGTAATCTCCGGTCGTACCACAATCATGTAGGCGAAAAACAAGGCACCGGCTAAAATCAAAATTTTAACAATTTGTTCGCCGGTATATCGCACGGGTTTTTCGGTGACCAGTCCTTGCAATTTCCCAAACGCCACCAGACTACCCCAGAAGGTTACCGCACCAATAATGCCGGAAGCAGCAGTAGAGATGGTGAATTCCGGATTGTTTAACAATGCCGCGGAGGCAGCATCACCGGCCTGCGCTTTACTTAATACTTCCAGCAATGCGGCACCGGCCACCAGCACGGAGGCACCGCCACCAAATCCGTTGTACAACCCAACCAGCTGGGGCATGGCGGTCATTTTAATCTTAATGGCCAGAATTGCCCCGATGGCACCACCAATTACAAATCCGATAAAGATAGTTCTATAATCAACAATATCCCCTTCGAAGAGGGTAACAACAATGGCAATCAACATTCCCAGGGCTCCCAGCAAATTACCCCGCACGGCCGTCCGGGGATGCGAAAGCCCCTTCAATCCGTAAATAAACAACACGGAAGCCACAAGATACGCAAGGTCCACAAATTCTTTTGATAGCGTCATGGCTCAGTCCTTTCTTTTAAACATTTCCAACATTCGATGAGTTACCATAAAACCACCGACAACATTGATGGTTGCGAAAATAACAGCAATTAGCCCTAAATACATGGTGACTTCGGTTTGTTTGGTGCCGGCGGAAATAATGGCACCGATAATCGTAATGCCGGAAATGGCATTGGAACCAGACATTAATGGGGTGTGCAAAATAGGCGGTACTTTGGTAATCACTTCAAAACCCACAAATATGGCCAGGACGAATACCGTTAGTACCATCATGAAATTTTCCATGGTCAGTCCTCCTTGGTTCATTGAAGATTAAATACTTCTTTTACCCGGGCATTCACAATCTGCCCATCCCGGGTAACCATCGTTTCTTTAATAATTTCGTCGTCCACATCCACATTCAATTTTCCGTCCTGAATCATGAGCTTCAGGAAATTGGTAATATTCTTGGAATACATTTGACTGGCATGGTAAGGAATGGTGGACGGGAGATTCATTGCACCGATGATGGTAACGCCATGTTTTTGAACGGTTTCGCCCGGTTTGGTTAACTCACAATTGCCGCCCCTCTCAGCCGCAAGATCAACAATCACCGAGCCTTCTTTCATCCCCTTAATCATTTCTTCCGTTACCAGGATGGGCGCCTTTTTACCCGGCACTGCAGCGGTGGTAATTACCACATCGCTTTCGGCTACTACCCGGGTCATCATTTCCCGCTGTTTGCGGTAAAATTCCTCGTCCATGGCTTTGGCATAGCCGCCTTTGTCTTCCGCTTCGGCGGTTTCCAGCTCCAGTTCCACAAATTTGGCACCCAGACTCTGCACCTGCTCTTTTACAGCAGGTCGAATATCATACGCGGATACGTTTGCACCCAACCGCCGGGCGGTGGCAATGGCCTGCAGGCCGGCAACGCCAGCACCCACCACAAACACCCGTGCCGCCAGAATGGTTCCGGCAGCGGTCATCATCATGGGGAACATCCGCGGTAGCGTATCCGCAGCCAACAGGGCGGCTTTGTACCCAGCCACGGTGGCCTGAGAAGAGAGGACGTCCATGCTCTGGGCCCGGGTAATGCGCGGAATCAGCTCCAGAGCAAATGCCACCACCTTTTGTTTTGCCAGTTCCTGCAAGGGTTCCGGTGCCGTCAACGGTTCCATAAACCCGATGACCACCTGCCCCTCACGAAGCAACTTCATGTCTTCCATACCCTTTTCGGGATTTGCACCCAGGGTACGGACCTGCAAAATTACATCAGATTTCTGAAATATTTCTTCCCGGGATTTAACGACTTTCGCGCCTTTTTCCTCGTAGTCGCCATCCCGGTATCCCGCACTTAAACCGGCCTCGCTTTGCACCAGTACCTCCGCACCGGCTTTGACCAGCGCAGGAACATCATTGGGGATAAGCGCCACACGCCGTTCCCCGGGAAATGTTTCTTTGGGTACGCCGATAATCATGGGTTCGTCTCCCTTTTTGGTTTGAACTTCCGTGAGAGCTGTTGGAGTTGCATCAGCATTTTTCTTCCTGCTGTGTTAGGTGTAAATATTGAAAAATCAATAAAAAAAATCCATAGTGAAAAAATTTTTTCCTTCATTAGTAATGGGTGCATATTTCGGGAATTTTTATTCATTTCAGTTTACAAAAAGGTATTGGGGAATCCCCATTTTCACGGACAGTCATCCTGCGTGGTCAACGCTGCTACCAAACAGAAACGGCCCTTTTCGCGCAAAAACGCGTTCCGGATGATTCCCCGAACAGCGCCATGGGACATTTCCCCTGCCCCGGAAATTTCCCTGGCACCTCCACCCCACCCACATCACATTTTCAAAAATTATTTTTTTCACGAGGTGACAAACGGGGCATCTCTGGTTATATTGAAAAATCCAGAATCAGGTATTTACCCGGACAGGATGTCCGCCAACATAATCACCATGGAAACAAGGAGCGACAACATGGCTGTAAAAAATGCAAAAACCATTAATGTAGGCATAAAATTAACCCCCGAAGAGATTATCCGCGATTACCGTCTGTGTGTCAAAAGCCGCCACGCCAGCATATTGGGGCGCATGGAAGTCATGAAAGGCCGGGCCAAATTCGGCATTTTTGGCGACGGCAAGGAAGTGGCCCAGGTGGCCATGGCCAAAGCCTTTCGCAAAGGGGATTTCCGGGCAGGGTACTACCGTGACCAGACTTTGATGTTGGCCCTGGGCGTAATTGATTTTTACAACTTTTTTGCCCAGCTGTACGCGGATCCGGACATTAACCACGACCCCGCTTCCGCAGGACGCCAGATGAACAACCACTTCGCCAATCGCTTGCTGGACGAAAACGGCAACTGGAAAGTCCAGACGGACATGTACAACACCGCAGCCGACCTCTCCCCCACTGGTTCTCAGATGCCCAAGCTGGTGGGCCTGGCTCAGGCGTCGGTCCTGTACCGCAACGTACCGGAATTAAAGGACTTCCAGCAATTCTCACGGAATGGCAACGAAGTGGCGTTTGGCACCATCGGTAACGCCTCCTGCGCCGAAGGTATGTTCTGGGAAGCGGTAAATGCCATTGGGGTATTGCAGGCACCGGCGGTTATCGCCATCTGGGATGATGAATACGGCATTTCCGTACCCAACAAATACCAGATTACCAAAGGGAACCTTTCCGAAGTACTGAGCGGTTTTCAACGGGTGGGGAAAAAGTCCCCCGGTTACGACATTTACCAGGTAAAAGGGTGGGATTACCCGGCGCTAATTCGCACCTTTGTTAAAGCAGCAGACACCGCCCGGAAGCAGCACGTCCCGGCCATCGTTCACGTGGTGGAACTCACCCAACCCCAGGGGCACTCCACCTCCGGAAGCCATGAACGCTACAAAAGCAAAGAACGCCTGGAATGGGAAAAGGAAATGGACGGCATCCGCAAATTCCGGGAGTGGATTATTGCCCAGGGCATTGCTACCGCGGAAGAACTGGATGCCTGGGAGGAAGAAGACAAGCAGGAAATTCTGCGCATTCGCGATGAAGCCTGGGAAGCCTTTCACGGGCCCATCCGGCAGGAAATGAACACCGTCTTGCAATTAATTGACACCATGAGCCAGAGCTCTGCGCAACGTGCTGCGCTTCAGAACGTGAAACAAAATCTGTTGCGCCAGCCAGTGGTATTGCGCCACAATATTTTTAGTGCGGTGGAGCAGGCGCTTATTCTTACCCGGAACGAAAATACCCCTGCCCGCCAGCAACTGCTGCAGTGGAAAAAGGAAAACAGCCGGGTGAACCACCGCCGGTACGACAGCCACCTGTACAGCGAAGGCAACGACTCCGCCCTGAACGTACCGGAAGTGAAACCCCGCTACACCGACGATTCCCCTTCCGTGTACGGGTTTGAGGTATTAAACGCCTGTTTTGATGCCGCCTTTGCCCGCGAACCCCGTCTGGTGGCCTTTGGAGAAGATGTAGGTCGCCTGGGGGATGTGAACCAGGGTTTCCGTGGCTTGCAGGCCAAATACGGGGAGTATCGCATCAGCGACACCGGCATCCGCGAAACCACCATTCTGGGGCAGGCCATTGGGCTGGCCATTCGCGGTCTGCGCCCCATTGCCGAAATTCAGTACCTGGACTACCTGCTGTATGCCCTGCAAATTATTTCCGACGATCTGGCCACCCTACGCTGGCGCACGGCCGGGGGTCAGAAAGCGCCCGTCATTGTCCGCACCCGCGGGCACCGGCTGGAAGGCATCTGGCATTCCGGCTCCCTGATGGCAGGCATTATTCACCTGGTGCGGGGCATGCACGTGCTGGTACCGCGGGATATGACCCGTGCCGCCGGATTTTACAATACCCTGCTGCAGGCAGAAGAACCCGGCATTGTGGTGGAGGTATTAAACGGCTACCGTCTGCGGGAAAAACTGCCGGCCAACATTGGGGAAATGACCGTGCCGCTGGGCGTTCCGGAAATTCTGCGTGCCGGAACGGACATTACCATTGTCACCTACGGTGCCATGTGCCGCATCGTGATGAAAGCGGCCGACATGCTGGCCCAGGTGGGTATTGAGGCGGAAGTTATTGACGTGCAATCCCTGCTGCCCTTTGACCGCCACGGCATCATTCTGGAATCGCTGAAGAAGACCAACCGCATTTTGTTTACCGACGAAGACGTTCCCGGTGGCACCACCGCGTATATGATGCAGGAAGTGCTGGAAAAACAGGGCGGGTATTATTACCTGGATTCCGAACCGCGTACCCTGCCGGGCAAACCTCACCGTCCGGCCTACGGCTCCGACGGCGATTATTTTTCCAAGCCCAACGCCGAAGCTGTATTCGAAGCGGCATACCGCATCATGCACGAAGCCGACCCGCAGCGATTTCCGCTGGTGTTTTGAAGTAGGCACTGAATTCACTTCGAGGGCGGGGAGATACCGCCCTCATAAACAAATCTTACCAATCCTTTTTTAAATCATTCCTAAAATTCTGAACAGTTTATTATTGCATATAATCAAGTTAATTTTTACCATTCACTGATACATTTTCTGAATCCATTCAAGCAATAGGGATAAACGGATATGGCGCGAAAAACCGGCAACAACACTCAAAACGGTGCTCAACTCGGATTTGAAAACAAGCTCTGGGAGATGGCCGACAAGCTGCGCGGCCACATGGATGCCTCGGAGTACAAACACGTTGTGCTCGGACTGATTTTCCTCAAATTCATCTCCGACGCCTTTCAGGAGAAATACGAGGAACTTAAGGCCCTTCAGGAAACCGAATACACCGACCCGGAAGACCGCGACGAGTATCTCGCTGCCAACATCTTCTGGGTGCCGCCCGAGGCACGGTGGGGAAATATACAGGCGCAGGCGCCACAGCCCACCATCGGACAGGTAATTGACCGGGCTATGGAAGCCATCGAGCGGGAAAACCCCAGTCTGAAGGGTGTACTACCCAAGGACTACTCCCGCCCCACGCTCGATAAAGTGCGATTGGGTGAGCTGGTAAAGCTGGTGGGCGATATTGACTTAAAAGCCAGGGAATCCGGTGTTAAGGACCCGTTAGGTCGGGTGTACGAATATTTTCTGGGTAAGTTTGCCGCGGCAGAGGGCAAAAGCGGAGGAGAATTCTACACCCCGCAGTGCGTAGTGCAATTGCTGGTGGAAATGATCGAACCTTACCGGGGGCGGGTATATGACCCCTGCTGCGGCTCCGGCGGGATGTTTGTGCAAAGTGAAAAGTTTGTGGAGAGTCACGGCGGCAAGTTAGGTGACATCGCCATTTACGGCCAGGAATCCAACCCCACCACCTGGCGGCTGGCGAGGATGAACCTGGCCATCCGCCGCATCGATGCCGATCTCGGCCCGCACCATGCCGACACGTTCCACAACGATTTACACAAGGACTTGAAAGCTGATTACATACTGGCTAATCCCCCATTTAACATGAGCGACTGGGGCGGTGAACGGTTAACTGAAGACCCCCGCTGGAAATACGGCATTCCTCCGGCCAACAATGCCAACTACGCCTGGATTCAACACTTCGTTTATCACCTGGCACCCAACGGCATCGCCGGGTTTGTGATGGCCAACGGCTCCCTTTCCACCTCCACCAACGCCGAACTGAGCATCCGTAAAGGAATCATCGAAGATGACCTGGTGGATTGTATCGTCGCTTTGCCCGGCCAGCTTTTCTACACCACCCAGATCCCAGTCTCGCTCTGGTTCCTCACCCGGAACAAAAAGGCCGATCCCAAGCAGGGATGGCGAGACCGCAGCGGCGAAACCCTGTTCATCGACGCCCGGCGCCTGGGCCGCCTGGTGGATCGGGTACACCGGGAGCTGACCCAGGAGGAAATCCGCCAGATCGCCGATGTCTACCACACCTGGAAAAAGGGCGAGGGCTACGCGGACAAACCCGGCTGGTGGAAATCGACCACCATAGAGGAGATCCGCCAGCACGGCTATGTGCTCACCCCGGGTCGCTACGTGGGCGCCGAAGAGCAGGAGGACGATGGAGTGCCTTTCGAGGAAAAAATGGCCGAATTAACTGCGAAGCTCTACGAGCAGTTTGAAGAAAGCCGAAAACTGGAGGACACCATTAAAAAGAATCTCAAGGTGTTAGGGTATGGAGAGTAATCATCCCAGGAAAATACATGTTTCTGTAAAACCGGAACTCCTCCGCTGGGCTAGGGAACGTGCCAGGCGCACGGTAGATTCTCTCTCGAAAACGTTCCCAAAATATGAGCAGTGGGAAAGCGGGGAAGCCCAACCGACTCTGAAACAGGTGGAACGGCTGGCGAAAACCCTCCATGTACCACTGGGTTTTCTTTTCCTGGAAGCGCCGCCGGAGGAGCCTCTACCCATTCCGGATTTCCGTACCATGCCTCAGGCCAGATTCTCCAGGCCCAGCCCGGAGTTACTGGAAACCATTTACACTTGCCAGCAACGGCAGGAGTGGTATCGAAATTACCTGCTTTCCCTGGGGGAGAAGCCCCTGCCGTTTGTCGGCTCGGTCACCATAGTGGATGACGTGAATGCCGTTGCGGCGGACATTCGCAACCGGATTAAGCTGGATATTCAAGAACGAAGCACCATTCCCACCTGGACACAGGCCCTTAGTCGCTTTATCGATCAGGTAGAAGCCATTGGCGTTCTGGTAATGATGAACGGAGTGGTGGGTAACAATACCCATCGACCGTTAGATCCCGAAGAATTTCGCGGATTTGCCCTTGTGGATGATCTGGCACCGTTGATTTTTATTAATGGCGCCGATACCCTTTCCGGCAAAACCTTCACCCTGGCTCACGAGCTGGCCCATATCTGGCTGGGTGCATCGGGGATATCGGATGCCAGTCTGGAAATTTACACGGAAGAAGAGGTGGAACGCTGGTGTAATCAGGTAGCGGCAGAGATGTTGGTGCCCGGGGACATGTTAATAGAAAATTTCAACCCGGAAAACGATTTGCGACAGGAATTAAACCGTTTGGCCAGGATATTCAAAGTTAGCACGCTGGTGATTCTCAGACGGTTGTTCGATGCAGAATTCGTGGATTGGGAGACTTACCGACAGGTGTATGAGGAGGAGTTGGAGCGGTTGCGGACCTTTGAGCGACCGGCAACGGAGGAAGGCGGCGGAAACTTTTACCGCAGTCTCACCCGGCGAGTAAGCAAGCGCTTTGCCCTGGCCCTCATCAGCAGCACCATGGAAGGGCAAACCTTATTCCGGGATGCCTATATCATGTTAGGGGTTTCTAAGAATCAAACCTTCAAGAAGTTTGCACAGGAGTTGGGGGTTGGATAATGCCGTATTTGTTGGATGCCAATGTTTTTATTCAAGCAAAGAATCTTCATTACGGTTTTGATTTTTGCCCGGCTTTCTGGGACTGGCTGGAGGTTGCAAACGGTCGAGGGATTGTTTTCAGTATTGAAAAGGTGAAGGATGAGCTGACCGCAGGGAATGATGAGCTGTCGGCCTGGGTGGAACAACGGGGAGAAGATTTTTTTCTTCCTCCTGACCCACAGGTCATTTCTGCGTTTGGCAGCGTAAGCGAATGGGTTATGAAGCAGGGATATGAGCAGGCTGCAATCACGACTTTTCTTCAGGTGGCGGATTATTATCTGGTGGCACATGCTCTGGCACACAACTATGTGGTTGTGACGCATGAAGTTCCTGCGCCCACCATCAGAAAAGTAAAGATTCCGAATGTTTGCATTGGATTAGGGATTCGACACATAACCCCGTTTGAAATGCTGCGCCGGGAAGGTGCCCGGTTTGTTTTGGAGAAGTAATTGAATTCTGGAGTATATCATGAGCAATCCGTGGAAATTGGAATTTGATCGGGAAAATGACAAACAATGGAAGGTGCTGGGCTATGGGGGGTGAGTGGCGAACCGGGAAGCTGTCGGAAATAGCAGAAATAGTTATGGGGCAGTCTCCCCCAGGAGAGTACTGTAATGTCAGTGCCAATGGTGTACCTTTACTCAATGGCCCAACAGAGTTTGGCTATCATCACCCATCACCTATTCAATTCACCACAGCTCCGAAGAAATACGCACGCCCTGGGGATATCCTTTTTTGTGTTCGTGGTTCCACAACGGGTCGAATGAATTGGGCTGATCAAAAATATGCTATTGGAAGAGGTATTGCTGCTATCAGACATAAAGAAGGTCAAGATTTTCAGTCTTTTCTAAGAGCAGTAATTGAATTCCATTTGCCAACGCTTCTGGTATCAGCAACTGGCTCAACCTTTCCAAACGTGAGCCGGGGGCATTTGCGCAACCTTCCAATCAGAATTCCTCCCCTCCCCGAACAGCGCGCCATTGCCCACATCCTTGGCACACTGGATGACAAGATTGAACTGAACTGGCGGATGAACGAGACGCTGGAGGCCATGGCCCATGCGTTGTTCAAAAGCTGGTTCGTGGACTTCGACCCGGTGGTGATCAACGCCCTGCGTGCCGGCAATCCCATCCCCGACAAATTCGCCAAACGCGCCGCCTACTACCGCAACATCCTCCGCCAAAAACATTCCCCTCTCCCCTGGGGAGAGGGGTTAGGGGTGAGGGAAAAACTCCCTCCCAAACTCCTTGCCTACGCTCGCTCCCTTCGCAAAAACCAGACCGACGCCGAACGCTTAATGTGGCGGCTGCTTCGCAATCGGCAATTTCTGGGAATCAAATTTCGCCGCCAGCATCCCATCGAACCTTATATCGTAGATTTTTATGCCCATGAATTAGGCCTGGTCATTGAAATCGACGGCGGCCACCATGCAGAGCCAAAACAAAAAGCCTATGATGAAAAGCGTACGGCTTTTCTGGAAGCAAAAGGATTAAAGGTCATCCTGTATTGGGCAAACGATGTGCTTAAAGAGACTGAATCGGTATTGAAGGATTTATACCAGCGAATAGTGGAACGGAAGAAACAA